>JADKKK010000006.1:0-110000 GCA_016720545.1 Myxococcales bacterium | reverse complement strand
AGGTCACGGCGGTGCCCGACCTTTATTACAGCCTCGACGACGCGGTGACCTGGAAGCAGATCGAGGTGAGCGACGAGGCGACGGGCCGCGTCATGGTCGACGGGAGCGCCAAGCGCGCTCGCCTCAACGTCCCCGCCACGGGCGGCACCCACATCCGCGTTCGACTGAGCTTGCGTGGTCAGAACGCCGACAGCGCGCCGATTGAGCTCGCCCCCTCGCAGCGCAAGAGCTACTCGTTCACGCGGGTGTCGGAGCAGGTCAATGTGCCGCCTCGCGACGGCGCGTGTGGGGTGGTGCACAACGGCGCCATGTGGTTGTTGGGCGGGTGGAACCCCGGCTATCCCGCTGAGTTCCCGGCGATCGTCACCAACGACGTCTGGCGGAGCGAGGACGGCGCGAACTGGACGCGGGTCAAGCCCAACACGTTCATTGATCCCGGCACGTACGACGACGCGTCCGACTGGTCCGGGCGCCACACGATGGGATGCACGAGCCTCGGCGGCAAGATGTTCATCGTCGGGAGCGACCCGCTGCACCTCTCCTCGATGCGCGACGTGTGGAGCAGCACCGACGGCGCGAAGTGGCAGCGCGTGGCCGCGAACACCAAGTTCGGCACGCGCGTGCTCCAGCAGACGTTCAGCTTCCAGGACAAACTGTGGATCGTCAGCGGGCAGACGCTGCTCACCGAGTTCACCGTCGCCTACCCCGACGTGTGGAGCTCGCTCGACGGCGCCACGTGGACACGCGTCCACACCGAGGGACCCCTCTGGGCGCCACGCGCGATGATCCACGGCGAGCCGGTCTTCAAGGGACGCATGTGGCTCGTCTCGGGCGGACTCTACGAGGACCCCAACCGACCGAAGCGCGTGTCCTTCGACGACGTCTGGAGCAGCGCTGACGGCGTGAGGTGGCGTCGCGATCTGGAGCACACGCCATTCGCGCCCCGCTACTTCGTCAACGTGGCGACCTACGACGACCGCCTCTGGGTGCTCGGGGGGGCCCGTCAAGAGGAGCTGCTCGGGGGCTCGGGCAACCTGTCGGACGTCTTCTACACGTCGGACGGCAGCAACTGGTACGAGCTCGTCACGCCGAAGAACTTCGAGGGGCGGCACTCCGCGACGGCGTGGGCGTACAAGGGAGCGCTCTTCTGGGGTGTCGGGAACGCGTTGCTCCCCGAGGAGCTCCGGGGCAAGAACGGCCTGCCCCCCGAGAACCAGATGATGCCGGACATGTGGAAGATCGTCCCCGCTCCGTGAGCCACCATGCGTCGCTATTTCTCCAACTCCCCGGTCCTCCCGCTGTTCGTCGCCGCCACGTTGGGAGCTTGCTTCGTCTACCCCAACCGTGACCTCCCTCCCGCCCCGAGCGACGCGGCGGACGAGACGGGACTGCACGATGCGGGACCGCCTGACGCCGACCCGGTCGAGGCGGCGCCCGTGGAGCCGCCGGAACCCGTCGATAACGGACCCTGCGGGAAGAAGGGCAAGGTCGACCTCGAGGTTCGGCGAGACGGTCTCTACCGCGGTCTCCAGTCCGGCCCCCCGACCGCCAACGTGCAGCTCGTGGACGCGTGCCAGGGTGCGCTACCCCCGACCCGCGTCGACACCGAGCTCGTGCGTCTGCGTCCCACGGACGGGAAAGAGTTCTACTTCCTGGTCACGCCCCTCGCGCCGACGGAAAACTACTACCCGAGCGCGAGCGAGCTCTGGGTGTATCCCTACCCCGACATGCGGGGCGACCTCCTCATCGCTCTCATTCCGAAGGGGGCGGTCGCCGATCCCCAGGTGAACGGGAGCCCGATCCCGGACGCGTTCAAGGGGGTCTACGACGCCTCGAAGGTTCACTTCGTGCTCGATATCCGAGAGAACGCGCCGTGCCTCGTCGGTGGCCACCGGCCGGTCGTGGTCGGACACCCCGAGGCGCGGCTTCGCTACACCAACGGCAGCTTCGAGGTCGACCCCGAGCTGGCCGAGACCCCGCCGAACCCGCAGGGGTTCGTCTTCGTCTCGGGGGTGAACCCTGGTCCGGAGCCGGTCGAGTTCGCCGGCACCAACGGCGGGTGCAAGCTCGCACCCCCGCAGCTGTTCGTGCCCGTGAACACGGGCAAGTACCCGCTCGTCGCGGGGACCGTGACGGTCGTCTCGCTCGTGAGCACCAGGGTCGTGGAGCCCCCGTAGCTGTCCGAAGGTCGGCGAAGCGCCCCTTCGCCGGGCCCTCAAGGCACAAGATCGTCGACCGGGAATGGGCCGCGTGTGGTGACCATGCGTCGGACGAGCTTCGAGGCCACGTCGTCGTCCGGCGAGTAGGGGCGGAGCTCGTCGAGGGCCTTCGACAGGCTGTCGCGCTCCCCCGTGGCGCCCATCGCGATCGCTCGGCCGCGGAGCAGGTGGGCCATGAGCTGCCCGAGGCGCGCGTCGCGGCCGGCGCCCGTGACCTCCTGTGCCAGAAGAGCCTTTCGTTTAGAGGATTTATCCATCGAGGTGCGACGATCGCTCACGCCCTGGGGCTCGGGCTCGAAGCGGCAGAAGAGGCCGTCGGGGATGAGGTGCTTCGCGAGCGTGGGCTTCCACTTGGGCTCGTACGAGAGCAGCAGCGGGCGATGGCTGGCGAGCGAGCTCAGCGACCACTCTTCGGGCAGCGTCCCGAGGGCGAGATCCCGGTAGAGCCCGGCGAGCTTGGGCTCGCGGTTGACCGCCGCGCGCGCGAGCGGCCCCTTCAAGTCGAACGTGGGGAAGAGCGTCAGGTCGTCGCGGAGCAGGCCGGAGGCGCGGGCCGCTTGGAGCCGCGTGAGCACGCGCGCGTCCGAGAGGAGCACGACCGAGGTGGGCGGCGCCTGGCCTAGTGCGCCGGTCGCGAACGCGTAGGGCGCGTGCCGGGAGAGGGCGGCGCGGCGGAGGAGGGCGTCGTCCGCCGCGCGCACCGGGAGGGTCCACTCGAGGACCACCAGCAGCGCCGCGCTCGCGGGCGCGAAGGGCACCTTCGCGGCGCGGAGCCGCGTGACGAGCTCGTAGAGGCCCACGCTGGCGAGGGCGCCCGTCGCCGCGATCGCCGCGAGCAGCGGCGCGCCGAAGCGGATGGGACCGTGGGGTACCCCGAGGCTGTACGTGAGCGGGTACCCCAGGGTGACGGCGAGCAAGACCGCCGCGCGCAGGCGCGTCTCGCGGCGGCGCAGGCCGAGCGCGGCCCCGAGGACGGCGGCGCACACGAACAACCAGCCGAGCTCGTCCCGGGCGAGGAGCTTCCACGGGATGGCCCGTGGATCGACGCCGCCCTCGCCCAGCGCGTGCTCGCCGAGGTGCGCGGCCGTGCCGAGGCGCTCGGGGCCCGCCTTCACGGCAAGCCCCAGGGCGAGCGGGAGGAGTCCGAGGGCGAAGGCGAGCGCCCGCTCCGCGAGCTGCCTCGCGCTACACGCCACGCCCGCGCGGAGGGAAGCTCGCGTGTCACGCGAGGTGAGCGGCACCAGCAGCACCCCGACGGCGATGGCCCCGGTGAGCGGCTCCCACGCGACCGCGGCCCCTGCGACCAGAAATTTCCACGGGGCGGGCGTGCGGGGCCGCAGGGTGAGCCACGCGGCGACCAGCACGAGGCAGGCGCCCGTGACCGTGCCGCCCACCGCGGATCCCTCGAGCTGCCAGGGCGGCGTGCAGAGCGCAGTGATGGCCGCGAGGGCTGCCACCGCGAACGCGAGACGAGGCGGGCCCGCCACCGGCGCGCGCGCGGGGCGGGGGTCGACGAGGAGCGGCGCGGCGAGGGTGTATACGAGCAGCCCCGCCGCGCCCGTCACGAGCGCGCACGCGAGGCTCGCGCGGAGGGCTCGGGTGCCGAGCGGCAGCGCCAGGAGGGGAGCGGCCACCCACACGTCGAGCGCGCGAAATACCCCCGTAAACGACAAGCCGAGGACGCGCAGCGCGCCCTCGTCGAACGCGGGATCGGGCACCGTTCGTGCCCCGAAGACCGCGACCAGCAGGGGGCCGGCGAAGCTCGCGAGCCCGAAGAGCCCCCGCGCGCGCGGGCTCTCGGAGGGGCCTGGGTTCGACGGCGGGCCTTCGGTCACGGGCGGACCTTACCAAAGCTGCAGAGTGAGGCGAGATCGCGGCGAACCGCACCCTGCGCTCCCCCGTCGGCAGGTCCCCGCGCGCCCCGCACAGGTGCTAGGAAGGGGCGCCCGCCGGCTCACCGCCGGCAGGTCAAACTCTCCCCGAACGCGAGGTCACTCCGTGGCAAGGTTCATCGACGAGCTCAAGCGCACTCACCACAACGCCGCCCTGCGCGGCGCAGACGTCGGCCAGGAGGTCGTCCTCTTCGGCTGGGTGGCGAGCTACCGCGATCACGGCGGGTGCGTCTTCGTGGACCTTCGCGATCGCGAGGGCATCACGCAGCTCGTCTTCGATCCGAACCTCTCCGGCCACGGCGACGCCCCGAAGGACGCCTACGATCGCGCTCAGGCGCTCCGTAGCGAGTGGGTCATCGGGGTGCGCGGCGTGGTCGTCAGCCGCGGCAAGAACGTGAACCCCAAGATGGTCACGGGTGAGGTGGAGATCCACGTCATCGAGCTCGGCGTGTTCAACAAGTCTGAGACCCCGCCGTTCGAGATCGCGGACAGCATCGACACGGGCGAGGAGAAGCGCCTCCAGTACCGCTATCTGGACCTGCGACGCGCGCCCCTGCAGAAGACCCTCCGCGTGCGGCACCGCATCAACCAGACCGTGCGGCGCTACTTCGACGACAAGGGCTTCCTCGAGCTCGAGACGCCCTTCATGGTGAAGTACACCCCGGGCGGCGCGCGCAATTTCCTCGTGCCGAGCCGCCTGCACGCCGGCAAGTTCTACGCCTTGGCGGAGAGCCCTCAGCTCTTCAAGCAGCTCTACATGGTGGCTGGGTTCGATCGGTACTTCCAGATCGTGAAGTGCTTCCGCGACGAGGACCTGCGCCTCGATCGGCAGCCCGAGTTCACCCAGATCGACGTCGAGATGAGCTTCGTCTCGCAAGACGACATCTTCCGCACGATGGAAGGGCTCGTGTGCACGATCTGGCAGACCGTGCTCGGCATCGATCTCACCCAGCGGTACCCCGGCGGGCGCTTCCCGGAGCTGCCCTTCGCCGAGTCGATGGAGAAGTACGGCAACGACAAGCCCGATCTTCGCTTCGGCCTCGAGCACACCGACATCACGAGCCTCGTGATCGAGAAGTCCGGCGGCGGCGTGCCCTTCTGGAAGGACATCGCCGACAAATTCACGAGCGGACAGTACCGCCGCGATCTCCCGGCCGAGATCGTGAAGGCCATGCGCATCCCCGCCGAGCACGCGGGCAAGCTGTCGCGCGCCGAGCTCGACAAGCTCGAGGACTTCGTGAAGGGCATGGGCGCGCGTGGCCTCGCCCGCGCCAAGGTCGACGGGACGGGCGCCTGGACGCAGTCGCCGCTCGCCAAGATGATCGGCGAAGAGCTGCGTCTCGCCGTGAACGCCCAGACAGGCGCGAGAGAGGGCGATCTTCTCTTCTTCCAGTTTGGGAAGGAGTCCGTCGTCCACACGGTGATGGCCAATCTGCGTATCCACCTCGGAAAGAAGCTTGGGCTCATCCCCGAGTACGGCCACGGCGGGACGTTCAACTTCCTGTGGGTCGTGAACCCGCCGCTCTTCGAGTACGACGACGAGAAGAAGACCTGGGCGGCGGCGCACCACGCCTTCACCCGACCCCACGACGACTGCGTGGCCTTGCTCGACACCGATCCGGGCAAGGTGCTCTGCTACCGCTACGATCTCGTGCTGAACGGCTTCGAGATCGGCGGCGGCTCGATTCGTCTCCACGACCCCGAGGTGCAGGCGAAGGTGTTCGCGGCGCTCGGCATCGGCGGCGACGAGGCGCGGCAGAAGTTCGGCTTCCTGCTCGACGCGCTCAAGTACGGCGCGCCCCCGCACGGCGGCGTGGCCGTCGGCATGGACCGGCTCGCGATGCTGCTCTCGGGCGCCGAGAGCCTCCGCGACGTCATCCCCTTCCCCAAGACACAGAAGGGCACCGACCTCATGACCGACGCCCCGAACCACGTGCTGCCCGAGCAGCTCGCGGAGCTCCGCGTGCGCACGGTCGAGCCCCCGGCGCGCGAGTCGTAGTGCGGGGCGTCGTGCGCGTCGACGGTCGCCCCGGGAAGCTGGCGCGCCCGACCCGCCGCGGGCCCGCGCTCGCGGCGGGAGTCGCCGTGGCGACGCTCCTCGCGGGAGCCCTCTCCGGCGCCTTCGTCGCGTGCGGCGGTGATCCCATCTACACGTACCAGGGGCAGCGCTTCGACCCCGCGAACGGCTGCCTCGAGCGCCCCACCGCGCTCGACGTGGTCGAGGGACCCACCGAGCCGCGAGAGTGCCCGGCGATCTGCCTCGTGCGGACACCCGCGAACGGACCACGCACGGCCTACATCGCGTTCACCTGTCCGCCGTACCCGCCCGCGTTTGACGCCACCGGCACCGACCCGCTCTGCGCCCCGGCGCTCGTCGCCGGGGCTCGTCGCGACGGCTGTGTACCCGAGGGAGGCCCCCCGGACGCCGCGGCCGAGGCGAGCGCGCCGGACGCGAACGTTCCGGACGCGAACGTTCCGGACGCGAACGTTCCGGACGCGAACGTTCCGGACGCGAACGTTCCGGACGCGAACGTTCCGGACGCGAACGTGGCCGACGGGAACCGGGAGTGAGCCCCGAAAGGGTGAACGAAGGTCGATGGCGACCCCGAGCCGAAGGCGAGGTGTCGCTTATGAACGTTCCGGACGCGAGCGTCCTCGACTCGGCGGTCGACGCCAGCGTGGACGCGGCCCTCGACTGAGCTCGTCTCGGCCGCGCGTCAGCTCGCGTCGAGCACGTCGGCCACCGCGACGAGAGTGGCCATGTCGTCCGCGCCCGCGGGCAGATCGGGCAGGGCGATCGCCGTCGCCCCCTCGCCGGCGCGCACCTCGAGATCCTTCAGGAGGGCCAGATCGCGCCCCGCGAGCTCGAGCTCGATCGCCGCGGCGGCCTGCAGCTTCGAGATCGCGCGCTGAAGCGCGGGGCTCGGGCTGGGGCCGCCGAGGGAGCTGTCGGGCATGGCCTTTCGCCCGTTCAGCGCGCGGCTGCGGTTCAGCACGAAGCCGCGGAAGGGCAGGGAAAGCTCGCGGGCCTTGTCCTGGAAGTAGTGCGCCTCGGTGAGCGTGGTCGGCGCTGGCGACGTGACGAGGAGGAAGGCGACGTTCGGCCCGCTGAGGAAGTCGCGCATGGTGTTCACCTCCACGTTCAGCACCTGGAACAGCGCGGAGAACGTGGAGAGGAAGGCGGTGAACTCCGTGGCGAACTCCTCGCCGAACACGGCGCTCAGGACCTTGTGGATCACCTTGGAGGCGGCCCGCGCGACGAAGCCGTCGGAGCTCGGCAGGAACGCGGCGATGGCCTTCGAGTCGACCAAGCGCGAGAGGCGCTTCGGGGCCTCGAGGAAGTCGAGGGCGTGGCGTGACGGAGGCGTGTCGAGCACGACGAGATCGTACCTGCCCTCGTTCACCAGGCGGTAGAGCGCTTCCATCGCGGTGTACTCGTGCATGCCCGCGACCATGGTGCTCACCTGCTTGTAAATGCGGTTGTCGAGCACCTTCTCGGCTTCTTCGGGCGACTTGGTGAGGCGGCGCACCGAGGAGTCGGCGACCAGCTTGTGGTCGAGCATCCACGCGTCGAGGGAGCCTGGCGCCACGATGCCCGCGGTGCGCGCGCGGTCCACGGGGAGCGCCACGGGATCGGGCGGGTTGCGCTCGACCCCGAGGGTCTCGGCGAGGCGCTTCGACGGGTCGATGGTGAGCACCAGCACGCGCCGGCCCGCGCGGGCCGCGGCGAGCGAGAGGGCCGCCGCCGTCGTGGTCTTTCCGACGCCTCCGGCGCCGCAGCACACGATGACCTGGTGGGTGCGCAGGATCTCTGAAACCCTTGGAACAGCGGGCATGGGGGCAGGCATGGGGGCGCTCACGGGGTGCCATTCGCAGGCGTCGCAGCCGGCGCGGGCGACGCCGAGGAGGCTGGCCGCGGGAGCAGCCAGGCGCGCTCGGCGGCCTCGGTGAGCGCGGCCACGACGTGCGCGTGTGGCACCTCGGGCAGCACGTAGATCGGGGCGTCGGTGCTCGCGCGGAGCCGCGTGGTCTCGCGGTGCGCGAGCCCCGGGCGGTTGAACGTCTCGGCGCCGAGGACGTCGTGCTGGGCGAGGATCGGCGCGAGCGCGGCGCGCTCCTCGGGTGTGTACGCGTCGACCGGGAAGCGATTGAGGAACACGCCGCCGATGGGCATCTCAGTGCGCCGCAGCCCCGCGAGCAGCTCGAGACACTCGCTCACCGGCAGGGTCTCCGGGAGGGTGACCACCCACGCGGCCGACTGGGCCGGATCGTTCAAGTAGCCCTTGCCCTCGCGGAGGGCGTCCGCGATGGGGCCGCCCGGGACCAGCCGGAGGAGGAGGTCCGGGAGCCCCGTGAGCGAGAGCGCGTGACCGGTGGCGGGCATGTCGACGACCACGACCTCGTGCTCGTGTCCGCCGTCACGGTGGGGCAGGCGCAGGAGCGCGAGGAGCTGGAAGAAGATGCCCATCTCGCGGAACGAGGGCCCCGCCGAGAGGAGCCGGCGGATGGGGTCGGAGCCGAGCGCCGCGCGCGACAGGGTCGACGAGCGGAGCACCTGCCGCAGGAAGAGGTCTTGCCCCGTCCGCGCGAGGAGGACGACGCCCCGGATCCCCGGGGCGAGCTCCTCCGGATCGACAGGGAGCCTGTCGCGCCCGAAATACCGGGCGAGCGGCGAGTAGTCGTCGGGATCGTCCCCCAGCTCGGCGACCAGCACACGCCGCCCGCGACGCTGGGCGATGTGCGCGAGGGCGGCCGTCACGATGGATCGGCCCACGCCGCCCTTGCCGGTGAGCAGGAGGATCCGTTTGTCTTCGATCGCGTCCAACGGAGCGAGGCTACCACCCTCACCGGGGGCACGGCGTCGCGAATTCGCGGGGGCGTGGGGCGCGGGCGTGGGCGCAAGCGCAAGCGCGCGTGGGCGCGGGCTCCCGCGGGTTTACGAATCTTTGCGCGCGACCCGGCGGACGAGGCCCCGCGCCGGGGCCACGCTTCGGGGGTGAGCCTCGCGACCCGCGTTGAACCCGGCTATCGTCCCGAGCCGATGTTGCGGCTCCTCCTCGTGGACGACGATCAAGATCTGGCGCGGCTCCTCGGCGAGTACTTCGCGAAGAACGAGGCGGAGCTCGCCCACGTGCCGACCGGCGAGCTCGGCCTCGCGCGGGCCCTCGAGGGCAGCTACGACGCCGTGCTCCTCGACGTGATGCTCCCAGGGATGGACGGCTTCGAGGTCTGCCGTCGCCTGCGCGAGCGCTCGGAGGTGCCCGTGGTGATGCTCACCGCGCGCGGCGACGACAACGATCGCATCGGGGGCCTCGAGCTGGGCGCCGACGACTACGTCCCGAAGCCGTTCAACCCGCGGGAGCTGATGGCCAGGGTGCGCGCGGTGGTGCGACGCACGAAGAAGCCCGAGACCGGCCGCGACCGCCTCGAGCTCGGCGACCTCGTGATCGACGTCCACGGCCACGAGGTGTTCCTCGCCGGCAAGCCCGTGCAGCTCACGTCGTTCGAGCTCCGCCTGCTCACCGCGCTCGCTCGGCGCGCCGGCGAGACCATCGCCCGCGAGGAGCTCGCCACCCAGCTGAAGGGGGGCACCTACGACCCCGCGGTCGATCGCTCGCTCGACGTCCACGTCAGCCATCTGCGACAAAAACTCGAGAAAGATCCGAGAGATCCGCGCCTCATTCGCACGGTGCGCGGCATCGGCTACCTCCTCGTGAGGCCGAGTTGAGGCCGGGGCGCTGCGGTCCGCGCCGTCGGGGCTGGAGCGCTCGCCTCAAGACCCGCCTGCTGCTCTGGTTTCTCGCCGCCATCGTGCTCGCCTTCGCCGTGAGCTCGATCACCCTCGGGCTCACGCGGCCCGAAGGCGAGGGCGCCACGCAGGTCGTGGCGAGGCGCGTGCAGCTCCGGCTCGCGAAGGAGTGGGGGGACACGGCCGCCTGTGACCGCTACGTCCGCGAGCTGCGCGACGCGACCGGGCTCGACTTCAAGCTGGAGCGTGATCCCCAGGTGCTGCCCCGGCGCTCGCGTCGGCACCGCGGTCCGGCCGGCATGGTCTTCGACGACGGCGTCGCCTACGTGCCCATCGTGCGCGAGGGCGAGATCGTCGGCGCGCTCGCGCTGCGCTCGTCGACGGGCGCGCCCGGGCCGCTCCGGCTCGTGCTCGGGCTCCTCGCGGGTGGCCTCGTGCTGAGCGCGGTCGCCAGGAAGGTGGCCAAGCGGATCTCCCGCCCTCTCGAGCAGGTCGCCCAGGCGGCGGAGCGCTTCGGCAACGGCGAGCTCTCCGCCCGCACGGGGCTCGACCCCGAGGCCCGCTCCAGCGAGCACATCGCCGACGAGGTCCGCGAGGTGGCCTACACGTTCGACGAGATGGCCGAGCGCATCGAGCGCGTCGTACGCGATCAGCGCGAGCTGCTCGGCGCCATCAGCCACGAGCTCCGGTCACCGCTCGGGCGGGCGCGCGTAGGCCTCGAGCTCGTCGCCGGGGACGTGAGCGTGAGCCCGTACGCGCGCGAGACGCGCGAGCTCCTGAAGGGCATCGATCGCGAGCTCTCCGAGGTCGACCTCATCTTGGGCGATCTGCTCGCCGCCGCGCGCGCCGGGCTCTCCGACGTGCGCCTCGAGCGGGTGGCGCTCCTGCCGTGGCTCCGCGGGCGGCTCGCGGCGCTGTCGCGCCCGGATCTCCCTCCGCTCGAGCTCGACGCCGGCGCGCTCGACGCCGCAGGCGCGGAGGCCTCGGAGCTCACCCTCGCGTGCGACCAAGCGCTCCTCGGGCGCGCGCTCTCCAACCTCGTGAACAACGCCGCGCTGCATGGGCACGACGCGAGCGCGCCCATCACGGTGGCCGTCGAGCGCGACGCCGCCGAGGTGCGCCTCCTCGTGCGCGACCGCGGCCCGGGCATCGCGACCGAGCTCTTGCCTCGCGTGTTCGAGCCGTTCGTGAAGGGCGACAAGGCGCGCACGCCCGGCAAGGCCGGCGGCTCGGGGCTCGGCCTCGCGCTCGTGCTCCGCATCGCCGAGGCGCACGGAGGCCGCGCCTTCGCCGAGAACCACGTCGACGCGCAGGGCGCGGTGGACGGCGCCGTCGTGGGCCTCGCGCTGCCGCTCCGCGCGTGACGGGCGCGCCGAAGTTGGCCCGACGCGGCGTCGCTTCCTAGCTTGCGACCCATGCGGGCGCTCGTCAGGGGCTTCGGGTGGTTCGTCGCCTCGCTCCTCATCGCTGGTCTCGTGCTGCGCGCCACCGTCTTCGACGTCTGGTCGGTCACCGAGCTTGGTGATCCGACCGTCGCGCCGCTCGCGCCGGGGGACGTCGTGCTCGTGCTGCGCGAGTCCAAGGTCGCGCCTGGGAACCTGGCGCGGTGCGGTGGCGGGGCGACCGGCGCCGCGCCGTACGCCGTCCGCGTGCCCGTCGAGCCCTCGGGTGCCACCGACCGGGACGATCTGCCGAAGCCCGCGACGATCGTAACGCCGCGAAAGAGCCAGGGAAAACGCGCGCGGGTCGGCGCGGCCAGGCCCGCCAAGGTGGTCCCTCCGGCGGTGGAGGCGCACGCCGGCCTCCCGGCGCCCGTCACGAATTCGGACGCCACCTGCCGCCGCGTCGTGCTCAGACTGTGGGGGGAGAAGGGCCCGCTCGACCCTGAGCGGCGGCTCACCCTCCTTGAGTGAAGTTTGCTAGCCTCCCCTGAAGATGTCCTCCGAGCTCGGCGTCACATGTGGCCAGTGCGACACGTTCTCCCTCTTGGGAGTGCGTGGCTGTCCGCAGTGCGGCAACCCGCTGGCGGTCGGCCAGCCCAAGACGCGCGGCGATGGCGACCCGCCGATGACCGAGCGCACGCTGACGCCCCTCGAGGCCGCCATCCCCGACGCCCGCGGCGAGGAAGACCCGCCGACCGATCGCGGCGCGCGGTTGTTCGAGGAGCCCCTCAAGCTACGTCGCGGTGACCCTGTCCGGTTTCTCACGCCCGCGGCCGCCAGCCAGACCCACCACTACGGCCGCGCGGACCTGCTGGCCGAAGACGCATCGTCTCCAAAGCTCTCCCTCGAGGAACTCATGGACCAAGCAAAGAACTTCGTGTGTCGCTCCTGCTCGACCCCTGTGCCCATGGGGCACAAGTTCTGCGGCCGCTGCGGCGCGGCGGTGCCACCCGAAATCATGGGCGCCCGCACGCAGTTCTTCGGTCAGCTCCAGACGCCGGGCCGCGCGAAGCTCATCCTCATTCGTGGCGAGGGGGTCGAGGGCCTCAGCTACCACCTGAACGCGGAGAGCCACTCGGTCGGTCGGCGCGGCGAGCTCGTGTTCGCCGACGACCCGTTCGTCTCGCCCAAGCACGCGAACTTCTTCTATCGCGACGGCAAGCTCGTGGTGCGCGACGAGGGCTCGCTCAACGGCGTGTACATCCGCGTGCGCGGCTCGGTGGAGCTCGTGCCTGGCGATCTGTTCCTCGCCGGCGAGCAGGTGTTCCGCCTCGAGGGGCCGCCCGTCGAGACCGACGGCCCCGCGCCCGACGGCACCTATTTCTACTCGTCGCCGAAGCACGGCATCCACTTCCGGGTCACCCAGATCCTCCACGGCGGCGCCGCCGGCGCCACGGTGTGCGCGCGCACGCACAGCCTGCAGATCGGCCGTGAGGGGGGCGAGCTGAACTTCCCCGTCGATCTCTACATGAGCGGCAACCACTGCAAGATCGAGGAGAGCAACGGGCGCTACACCCTGAGCGATCCGTCGAGCCGAAACGGCACGTTCGTGCGCGTGAAGAACGAGCAGGAGCTCGAGCACGGCGACTACGTGTTCATCGGTCGGAAGCTCCTCCGCGTCGAGATCACCGCCGCGTAGACCATTACATCCGTTTTATTCGTCCGCGTCACGCGCCGAAGCCGGCGCGCGCGTGGTACCGTCTCGCGCATGTCCGCGCATATCCCCCGGGAAGGCCGCGAGGCCGAGGCCATCCTCTCCGACCTCGAGGCGTTCCGCAGGGACGACGCGCGCTGGCGCGACGGCAAGGTGTTCAGCCTCGTCTACGACGCAGGGCCGGCGCACGCCGAGCTGCTGAAGCGCGCGCACAACCTCTATTTCTCCGAGAATGGCCTGAACCCCATGGCCTTCAAGAGCCTCCGGAGGATGGAGGCCGAGGTCGTCCGCATGAGCGCCAACATGCTCTCCGGCGGCCCCGAGACCGTGGGCACCATGACGTCCGGCGGGACCGAGTCGATCCTCCTCGCCGTGAAGGCGGCCCGCGAGCGGGCGAAGAGGCACGCGCCCTGGGCTCGGAGCCCAGAGCTGCTCGTCCCCGAGAGCGCGCACGTGGCGTTCGACAAGGCCGCGCACTACTTCGGCCTGAAGCTGCGCCACGCCCCGCTCGCCGACGACTTCACGGTCGACGTCGCGGCGGTGCGCCGCATGGTGAACCGCAACACGGTGCTCATCGTGGGCTCGGCGCCGCAGTACCCCCACGGCGTGATCGATCCCATCGGCGAGCTCGCGGCGATCGCGCGCTCGCACGACATCCCCATGCACGTCGACGCGTGCATCGGCGGGTTCGTGCTCCCGTGGCTCGAGAAGCTCGGCGAGCCCATCCCGCCTTGGGATTTCCGCGTCGACGGGGTCACGTCGATCTCCGCCGATCTCCACAAGTACGGGTATGCGGCGAAGGGCGCGAGCGTCGTCGTCTACCGCGACATGAGCTATCTGAAGCACCAGTTCTTCGTGACGACCGACTGGCCTGGCGGCATCTACGCGTCGCCCAGCATGCCCGGCACTCGCCCCGGCGGCACCATCGCGGCGGCGTGGGCTGCGCTCCAGGGCCTCGGCGAGGACGGCTACCTCCGCCACGCCGCGCGCACCCTCGAGGCCAAGAAGAAGCTCATCGCGGGCCTCGAGGCCATCCCCGGCCTCGCGGTGCTCGGGCGGCCGCAGTCGACCATCGTGACGTACATCTCGCTCGACCAGAGCCTCGACATCTACGCGGTGGCCGACGCCCTCGAAGATCGCGGCTGGTCGGTCGATCGCCAGCAGCGCCCGAGCTCGATCCACTGCACCCTCATGTCGCGCCACGCCGACATCATCGACGCGTATGTGGCCGCGGTCGCCGACGCGGTGGCCGAGGTGCGCGCCGATCCGTCGCGCAAGAGCCGCGGCAACGCCGCGATGTACGGGATGATGGCGAAGATCCCCTTCCGAGGGATGGTCCGCAAGGCCGTCGAGAAGGTGATGGAAAACATGTATAGTGCACGCGATGGCGACGTCGACCTCGGGGCCGCCACCTCCGAGGGGCCCGTCATGAAGGCCATCAACGAATACGCGCCCAAGGCGCTCGAGCTGCTCGACACAGTGAAGGCCCGCCTCGGCCGGCGCTGACGCTCGCGTCTCGCGTCTCGTGCGTCGCCCGGCGCGTCACGCCCAGCGCAAGAGCGCGGTGGGGAAGGCGCGCGTGGGCCTCGGGCTCGCGGGCGCTATCCGCGCCGACACGCCGTACGCGCCGCTCTCGATGGTGGGTACCTCGCCCACGTAGCGGTGCTCCCTACCTACGCTCTCGAGGTGCGCCATCCGGACCGTCGCGCCGCGGGGCAGGTCGTGCCCGCCCTCGGTCGGCCCATGGTAAAGCTCGACCACCACGTCGCCAGGGGTGAGGTCGCCGAGCGCGACGAGCACCTCCACCCGAGCGGGCTCGCCCACGCGCAGCTCCGTCGGCGTGCGGAGCGCCACGTCGAGGACCGCGACGCCCTCCCACCCGGCTCGCACGCGCTGCTTCCAGGCTACGAGCTCGCGCGCGCCGGCGAGCGCGCCCTCGCGCAGGCGCCGCGACGAGGCGATCGCGGGCACGTAGAAGCGCTCGGTGTACTCGCGCACCATGCGCGCCGTGTTGAACGAGGGCACGAGGCACGCGATCGACTGCTTCATGCGGCGGATCCACTCGCGCGGCAGGCGGCTCTGGGCCTCGCGATCGTAGAAGAGCGGCACCACCTCGCGCTCGAGCAGGTCGTACAGAATCTCCGCCTCGCGGTCGTCGCCGTCGTCGTCGTCGAACTCCTCGCCGTGGCCGATGGCCCAGCCGACCTCGCGCCCGTGCTCCTCGTAGGCCTCCGCCCACCAGCCGTCGAGGATGCTCAGGTTCAGCGCGCCGTTCGCGGCGGCCTTCATGCCGCTCGTGCCGCTCGCCTCGTGAGGACGGCGGGGGTTGTTGAGCCACACGTCGACGCCGGCGACGAGGGCGCGCGCGATGCGCATGTCGTAGTCCTCGACGAAGACCACCCGCCCGCGGAGCTCGGGGTTCTGTGCATGCTGCACGATCGACCGAATGAGCTCCTTGCCGCCCTTGTCTTGGGGGTGGGCCTTGCCCGCGAACACGAGCTGCACCGGGCGCTCGGGATCGCACAGCAGGCGCTTGACGCGCTCGATGTCTCGGAAGAGCAGCGCGGCGCGCTTGTAGGTCGCGAAGCGTCGCGCGAAGCCGATCGTGAGCGCGCGCGGGTCGAGCACCTCCTCGAGCTCGGCCTGCGCGGCGGGAGAGGCGCCGCGCTTCTCGGCGGCGGCGCAGAGCCACTGGCGACACAGCTGGATGAGCCGGTAGCGCCGCGCCTCGTGGGTCTCCCAGAGCTCCGCGTCGGGGATGGCTCGCACGCGCGCCCAGAACTCGGGCTCCGCGAGCGCGTCGACCCAGCGCGGCCCGAGGTACCGCGTGAAGAGCGCGGCCATCTCGCGCGAGATCCACGAGGGCGTGTGCACACCGTTGGTGACGGAGAGGATCGGGACCTCGTGCTCGGGAAGCTCCGGCCAGAGATCCTTCCACATGCGGCGCGAGACCTCGCCGTGGAGCGCGCTCACGCCGTTGCGGTGGTCCGCGTTGTGGATGGCGAACACGGGCATCGAGAACGGCGACGTGGGGTCGAGCGGATCGGCCCGCCCGAGCGTGAGCAGCTCACCCTCGGTCAGCGCGAGCGCCGCGCGGTAGGGCTCGAGGTACCGCGTGACGAGCGCCGGTGCGAAGGCGTCGTTCCCTGCGGGGACCGGCGTGTGCGTGGTGAAGACGTGGCCAGCGCAGCACGCCTCGTTCGCCACGGCGAAGGAGACGCCCTCGCGCTCCATCGTGCGCCGCACGCGCTCGAGCGTGAGGAACGCGGAGTGACCCTCGTTCATGTGGCACACGGTCGCGGTGAGGCCCATGGCCTCGAGCGCGTGGACGCCGCCGATCCCGAGCATGATCTCCTGGCGGACCCGGAACTCCTGATCGCCGCCGTAGAGAGGCCCGGTCACGCTGCGATCGATTGGGGCGTTCTCTTCGAGGTTCGCGTCGAGCAGGAAGAGCGGCACGCGCCCGACCTGCACGCGCCACACCTGCGCCTTCACGATCCGCTCGGGGTACTGCACGTCGAGCACGAGGCGCGTCCCCGTAGGGCCGAGCACGGGCTGGACGGGCAGCCGCGACCAGTCGTTGATCGGGTATCGCTCGGTCTGCCAGCCGTCCGAGTTCAGCACCTGGCGGAAGTACCCCTCCGCGTAGGCCAGCCCCACGCCCACGAGCGGCACGCCGAGGTCGCTCGCCGTCTTCAGGTGGTCCCCGGCGAGGACCCCGAGGCCGCCGGAGTAGATCGGCAGCGACTCGTGGAGGCCGTACTCCATCGAGAAGTACGCGATGGTGGCGCCGCTCGCGTCGGGGAAGGCCTTCTGGAACCAGCTCTCGCGGGTCATGTACCTGTCGAGGCCCTGCGCCACGGCGTCGAGGTGCGCGAGGAACGCGTCGTCCCGCGAGAGCTCCTCGAGGCGGGCCTGCGGCGCTCGCGACAAGAGCTCGATCGGGTTCGCGTGGACCGACTCGAAGAGCGCCTCGTCGATGCGGAGGAAGAGCGCGCGCGCCGAGGGCGTCCAGGTCCACCACAGGTTGTGGGCGATGGTCCGCAGCGGCTCGAGGTTCGTGGGGAGGCGGGGGATGACCGTGAAGCGCCGGATCGAGGGCATGCACCGGAGGGTAGGGCCGCGGCGGGCGGAACGCGAGTAAAACGTAACTCACGTATGAGTTACTATGGCAAGGTCAATAAAAACAATATCTTGTAGCGTGCGAAAAGGAGGGCCGGGCGCGCGCGGTGGCGTCGCTCAGCGCACGGTGATGCCGGTAGGGCCGAGCACGAGGTAGGCGATCACGAGCACGAGCAACATCGCGACCGAGACGAGCACGTAGTTCACGCGCGAGCGCGCCGTGCTCCAACCGTCGGCGTAGAACTTCCCTCGCGAGCGCCTCCGCAGCTTCCGCTGCACTCCCGATACGAGGTCGGGCACGGGGACCTCGGGCGTGGCGAGCGACCGCTTCAGGAGCTTGGCCATCGCCTCGTCGCCGACGGCGTCGTCCTGCACGCCTTCTTCCGCGCCCTCCGGCGGGTCGTCGTTGGTCGTGTTGGTCGCGTCGGTCGCGTCGGTCGCGTCGGTCGCGTCGGTCGCGTCGGTCGCGTCGGTCGCGCCGGTCGCGTCGGTCGCGTCGGTCGCGTCGGTCGCGTCGGTCGCGTCGGTCGCGTCGGTCGCGTCGGTCGCGTCGGTCGCGTCGGTCGCGTCGGTCGCGTCGGTCGCGTCGGTCGCGTCGGTCGCGTCGGTCGCGTCGGTCGCGTCGGTCGCGTCGAGAGGGAGTGCGCTGGGGGCGCTCTTGTCGCTGTCCGTCATCCGATCTTCTCTCCGAGCTTGGCTTCGACGAGTCCTCGTAGCTGGGTGCGCGCCCGGAAGATTCGGCTCTTCACGGTGCCGGTCGGGAGGCCGGTGATGGCCTCGATCTCCTCGTAGCTCAGCTCCTCGACGTCTCGCAAAATGAGGCACTCGCGGAAGCCGGGATCGATCTCGGAGATGGCCTGCTGCACGATGCGCTCGATCTGCTTGCCCGCGAGCGCCTCGTCGGGGCGGGCGATGTGCCCGGTGTTGGAGCCGCGCCCCTCGCCGAGCGGCATGCGCTCCGCGACCGCCTCGAGCTCGTCTTGCTGCTTCGAGTGGCGAACCCGCAGGTACTTCACCCGGTTCTTGCAGTGGTTGATCGCGATTCGGTAGATCCAGGTCGTGAACTTCGAGTCGCCGCGGAAGCTGCCGATCGACTTGAAGACCTGGATGAAGACCTCTTGGGCGACCTCTTCGGCCTCGGCGTGGTTGCCGAGCATGCGCAAGATGAGCCCGAAGATGCGCGCCTGGTAGGCGCGCATGAGCTCCGTGAACGCGTGCTCGTCGCGCAGCATGATGCGCTCGATGAGCTTCGCTTCGACGTCTTCCGGTAAGGCCACGGGCTCCGCGCTCACGCTACCACGACCCCACGGCTCCGGCTCCGGAGGGGAGACTCTCTCGGATCTCGACGGCCCCGCGGAGAGCGGCGGGAGCGCGGCGACGTCGCCGTCGGGGAGGGGCCGGCGAAGGGACACGTCTCCACGACAGCGGCCCGGGCGCAAAGTTCCGCCGTGTCTCGATCGCTGTCTTGGTGCGTGCTCGTTGACCGTGGGGCGACCGGCCCCGTAACCTCGCGCACCGCGGCATGAAGCGGACCCTCCTCGCACTGGCCTCCGGGCTGTCGCTCGCCGTTACGCTGGCGGTCGGCTCGGCGTCCGCCGATGGCCCGCCGCCGGTCGCGCCCGTCGCGCCGGCCGCGCCAGCCTCGTCGTCGTCGCCACCCGCGGTGGCGCCCGAGGCGGGCGCGCCCGCCACCGCGACGCATACGCAAGCGAGCGCCCCCGACGCCGGCGCGCTCCCCGTACCGGTCTCTACGCCCCGCGCGAAGACGCCGTCGCTCGACACCGCGGAGGTCCCCATGGTGCGGGCGCGCCGCCGGCCCAAGCCGCGCTACGGCGCCGCGGGCTGCGGCCTCGGCTCGGTGATCTTCGGCACGAAGCCGGGGCTCGCGCAGGTCACCGCCGCCTCCACGAACACCCTCGGCATGCAGACCTTCGCGCTCACGAGCGGCACGATCAACTGCGACTCCATCGACGACCACGAGACCATCGAGAACTTCGTGCGCCTGAACCGCGAGGCGTTCATGAAGGACGCGGCGCGCGGCTCCGGCGAGACCATCGCCACCCTCACGGCCATCGCGGGCTGCGCCGATCCCGTCACCGTGGGCCGCGCGCTGAAGGCCCAGTACGGCCCCATCTTCGCCACCTCCGGAGGCCACGCCGAGCGCATCGCCCGCTCGGTCCGGGCCCTCCTCCGGGCGGACGCGCAGCTCGCGTGCGAGAACCTCCCCGAGTGAGGGCGGTCGCCCGCGCGGCGGCGGCAGCGTTGTCTCTCTCCGCCTCCGTGTCGGCAGGCCTCGCGCCCGCCGACGCGCGCGCCGACGTCGACCCGCGCCCCGCCGCCCTCGCAGAGGCCGAGCGCGATGCGCGGCGCGGGCGGCTCGGCGAGACCACCGAGTGGCGGCGCCTCGTGCTCGCGCGCCCGACCGCGACGAACGGGTGGGAGTCGGAGCCCGACGGCGCGGCCTTCTACCTCTCGCCGCGCGGTCGGTTCGATCCGGAGGCTGAGCTGTTCGCGACGCTGGCCGCCCTCTACGCCGAGCCAGCGCGGGGCGACAAGCATGCACTGTGCATGTTTCCGGCGAGGGCACGCTTCCTCGCGGAGGTGCTCGCTCTGCGCGGGCTGCCGTCGCCCCGGTGCGCCGCGCGCGACGACCTCTTCGCGCGGCTCCGCCCCCACCGCGTCGTCTTCGTCTTCAGCTCCCACCACGTCGACAGCCCAGCGTCGGCGTTCGGTCACGTGCTGCTCCGTATCGAGCGAGACGATCGCGGCCTGCTCCGTCCCGACGCGCCCCGCCACCCGCTAGCCGACATCGGCGTCGACTACTCGGCCGACGTCGGCACCGAGAACGCCGTGACCTACGCGCTGAAGGGCCTCTTCGGCCAGTTCCCCGGCACCTTCAAGGCCCTCCCGTACGCGGCGAAGGTTCGCGAGTACCAAGACTACGAGTCGCGCGACCTGTGGGAGTACGAGCTCGATCTCACCATCGACGAGAAGCGCGCCTTCCTCGAGCACCTCTGGGAGCTCAGCGGAACGAGCTTCGACTACTTCTACCTCTCCGAGAACTGTGCGTACCACGTCATCGCGCTCCTCGACGTCGTGCGGCCCTCCGCTGGGCTCCTCGCGCGGCTCGGCAGCCCCGCGCTCCCCACCGACGCGCTGCGGGCCGTGTGGGAGGCGCCGGGCCTCGTCTCCCGGGTGCGGTACCGGCCCTCGCTTCGCACCGTCGCGCTCGCGAGGCTCGGCGCGCTCGCGCCCGCGCACCGAGCGCTCGCGAGGCGCCTCGCGGCGGGTGAACATGACGACGCGGAGCTCGCGGCGCTGCCGGAGGCCGCACGTCGCGACGTGCTCGACGCGGCCCTCGACCTGCTCGACCTCGACCACAAGGAGCTGCTCGAGGCGCCGGACGCCGACACCCCCGCGAGGAGGCAGAAGCTCCACCTCGCGCTGGCCCGCGCGGCGGTGCCGGGCGACAGCCCGGAGCTCCACGTCGCGCCGCCTCCTCTCGCCGCGCCGCACCTGGGGCACGACGCGCGCCGCGTGGCCATCGGCGCGGGCTACGCGTCCGGCGGCGGCGCGTTCCTCGAGGCCCGCGCGCGCCTCACGCTCCACGACACGCTCGACCGCTCCGACGGTCTCCCGGCGCTCGCGAGCGTCGAGGCCCTCGCGGTCACGGCGCGCGCGTATCCTCGCGCGCGCAGCCCGCGCAGCCTTGAGCTCGAGTCGCTCACGGTGGTGCGCTTCGAGAAGCTCGCACCGTGGACCGCGGCGGAGCGAGGGCTGTCGTATCGGTTCTTCGTCGGCGGCGAGCGCGCGCGCGATGACGGGTGCGCGACCTGCCTCGTAGCGCGAGTCGACGGGGGCGTGGGCGTCGCCCTCCAGCCCGAGGCGCACACGGTGCTCTATGCGCGCGCGGACGCCGCCTTCGACGCGGCGGACGGGCTCGTGGGCCTCGATCGGCGAGGCTTTCGCGTCGGGCTCGGGCCCACGGCCGGCGCGCGCGTGGGCCTCGGCCGCCGCGCGGCGCTGCTCGGAGAGGCGCGCCTCGCGTGGCTCCCTGGGGCGCCTTCGCCCGCGACCGCCGCTGCCGTCTTCGAGGCGAGGCTGTCGCTCTCGCGCTCGGTCGCCCTCGGGGTGTTCGCGCGGCGCCAGCTCGTGGCCGCCGACCTTGGGATATCAAGTCTTATCTATTTCTAGCGTGCCTTCGAGCACCTCGTCGAGCTCGAGCACGTTGCGGTCCGGATCGCGCACGAAGACGGCGAGGAGGTTCTGCCCGAGGCGCACTGGCCCCTCCGACACGGCGACTCCGGCCTCGGCGAGCGCGCTCATCGCGGCCGCCACCGAGGCGACGCGGAGGGCCATATGCGTGTAACCTGCATGTTTGACTGGGTCGAGATCCATGAGCACGTTCTGCCCGCCGGAGTCGGCGGTCGCGTTCACGATGAGGTTCAGCTCGAGGCCCGCGGCGCTGCGCAAGATGGCGACCTTCGGGCCCTCGTGCCACGCGACCTCGTCGAAGCCGAAGAGCCTGTAGAACGCGACCGATCGTCCGCGGTCGGCGACGCGCAGCCCGGCGTGGCTCCACGCGAGCGGTTCGAGGGGCGGGGTCGTCGTGGTCGTGGGCATTCTCGTGGCTCCTCTCGCGCGTCCGGCCGGTCTCGGGCCCGGCCCGGGAGGTCCGAGCGTACGCGAGGTGCCGGGGGAGCGACCTACTTCGTCGGCGCGCAGGTGCCCGCGTCGGCGAGCGCGCGGTTCGCCGCGTTGCGCACGGGGGGGCGTGCGTTTTTGTCGCGGAGGGGCGCGAGGCGAGCCCCGAGGTCGGCGGGGTGAATGCGCCCGAGCGCGTCGAGCGCCGCGAGGCCGATCCGGAGATCGGCCTCGTCGGCGGGCGACGCCACGCGCGCCGCGGCGCGGGTGAGGAAGTCGAGCTCGGTCGTCGCGCACACGGCGCCCAGGGCGCGCGTCGCCGTGACGCGGAGGTCGAGCCCGACCTCCGCGTCACGGGCGATGCGCGCGATGGCGCCCGCGGAGCTCGTCGCGCGCCGCGCGCCGAGCGCCGCGAGCGCCGCTTGCTTCACGACGGTCGCGGGGTCCGCGAGCGCCCGCCCCAGCGCGTCGTTCGCCGACCCCGCGACGCGCGGGCCGCCCGCCCCGAGCGCCGCTGCCGCCGCGACCCGCACGAAGGTCCACTCGTCCTTCGCGAGCGCGAGGCTCGCTGCCTGCTCGGGCGCGGCCTTCGCCGCCCCGAGCGCGAGCAGCGCGGCCTCGCGCACCCGCGGCTCGGGATCCGCGATGTGGGCGTCGAGGCGCGCGGTGAGCGCGTCGACGCCCGACGAGGCCTCGGCCGCGCGCGCGCGCACGTGCGCGTCGGGATCGTCGAGCAGCGCGCCGAGCGTCGCGGGGCGCGAGGTCAGCGCGAGGGCGCGGGCCGGCTCCACCAGCACGAAGCGCGCGGGCATGTCGGCGCCCGTGAGCGCCGCGGTGAGGCGCGCCTCGGCGGCCGGCAGGTCGCCGAGGCGCGCCGAGAGGGCGCGGAGCAGCTCGACGCGCGCGCGCGGCGAGGTGGCCGCGCCCTCGGTGAGCCTCGCGAGCGCCTCGGGCTCGGCCGCGCGCGCGGCCCGCTTCACGGCCGCGCGCACGGCCGAGCGCTCCGTGGCGTCTCCCGCGCCGAGCGCCGCCGCGAGAGGCGCGAGCGCCTCTCGCGGCGCGACCAGGCCGAGCAGCTCGGCCGCCGCCGCGCGCAGCTTGGGCTCCGGCCGCGAGAGCGCTGCGGAGAGGGCACCGGCGGCGCCCTTGCCACACCGCTCGAGTCGTCCGCGGGCCTTGCGCGACGCCTCTCGGTCCGCGTCGACGACCCCACTCAGCAGGAGGCTCGCGGCGGCGTCGCACGATTCGGCGGCGGTGGCGACCTCCACCGCGCGCGCGCGCGCCGCGCCGTCGAGAGAGGCGTACGCCCGCTCCAGCGCCGCGAGGCCCGGTCGCCCCGCGCGCTTCAGGAATGCGGTCGCCTCGCTCGCGCCTTCTCCTTTGAGATCATTGACGATATCGTCGATGGGACGCGCCTCGAGCGTCGCGTACGCGGCCACCCCGGCGAGCCCGACCCGCGGCGCGGCGATCCCGCCCGAGTAGGCGTCGCCAAGGACGATCGAGAGACAGTCGGTGTGAAGCGGAGTCGCCAGGCGCACCTCGACCTCCGCGCCCGCGCGCGCGGCCGCCTCTTCTGGGACGACCAGATCACGCACCTCGCCGGGCGTCACCAGGTAGAGCGTGCGCGGAGCGACCAGGTCGGCGCCGAGCGTGAGCACGATCCGATCGAGGCCGAGCTCGCGCGTCGTGCGAAGCGTCACGAACTCTCCCTGACCGGCCCCCGGGCGGTCCTCGAACCACGCCGTGTCCGGGCGGCCGTCGAGCAGGTGCCGGCCGAGCCCAGCCGCGCCGCTCTCGCCCCCGAGCGTCAGCGCCGCCGCGACCGGCGGCGTCGCGGGGCTCGCGAGCACCGTGGCCACCAGGTGCCGGGAGCCTGCCCTCGCGGTCGCGGACAAGCGCTGGTAGGTCGCCCCGCGAAGGGTCAAGGTCTTAGGATCGAGGCCTCGCGGCCGGAGCGGGGTCGCCTCGTCGCCGCACAGCGACGCGTCCTCGTGAATCTCCGAGACGAGCACCGTCTGCGCGCCGTCGGGTCGGGCGAGGAGGTCGATCCGCGTGCCCTCGCGCTCGCCTTCATTGCCTCGGAAATAGCCCGTGCGCCCCGCGAACACCGGGGCGTCCAGTGACGGCGCGAGGATGGCCTCCCACGAGCCGTGGGCCAGGGGCACGACCACGTGCGCGACGCTGCGCCCGAGGCCGAGGGGCACGGCTCTCACGCTCGCCGGCCCCACCGGTCGGGCATCGGGAGCGCTGGCGCCCTCGATGGCCACGCTCACGGGTTGGGCGCCCGGCCTCCCGAACCGCACGAGGCCGTCGGCGCGGCTCACGGTCACGGTGAGCCCCGGGAGCCCCCCCTGCGCCGGCAGCTCCAAATCGGCGGCGCGCGCGGCGCCCTCTCCCATGAGCCACGCGAGCGCGGCCACGAGCGTGATCCGGGTCGCGTGCGTCGTCCGTCGTCGTCGCCTAGGTCGCGTCACCCCCGGGAGTTCACCACGAATCTGCCCCGAGCGTGCGTGCGTCGTCGGCCGGACTCGCCACCTTTTTTGCCCGCTCCGCGCCCCCCGTGCCAAACGACGGCATGCGAAAGCGGTGGCTGGGGATGGCCGTGCCCGTGGTGGCACTCGGACTCGTGATCGTCGGCGTCAAGCGCCCTTCGCCGAAGCAAGCGTCCCCCGCGGCCGCGCCCGCCGCGATCGTCGATGACGCCGAGGCGATCGCCCTCCGCCAGCGCACCGCGCCGACTCCGCCCTCGCTCGCGGGGCTCGACCTCTCGCGGATCTCGGTCGACAAGAGCTCCGCGATTTCGCTCCTCTCCGAGCGCCGCACGGCGAAGCTCACCCTCGAACCCCGGCTCCAGCACCTCGCGGCCTCCTACATGAGCGCGCAGCACCTCCCCGAGGGCGTCGTGGTCCTGATGGACGTCGCCACCGGCAACGTCCTCGCGTACGCCAGCCACGTCGAGGGCACGCACGCGAGGGATCTCGCCGTCGAAGCGACGGCTCCGGCGGCCAGCCTCTTCAAGATCGTCACGGGGACCGCCCTCGTCGACAGCGCCGGCGTCAGCCCCGATCACAAGGAGTGCTATTCGGGCGGCGAGCAGCGCATCCTCGCGCACGATCTCGTCTCCGACCCGGCCCGCGACAAGTGGTGCGCCACGCTCGCGGGCGCCATGGGGCGGAGCCTCAACACCGTGTTCGCGCGGCTCGCCGTGCGGCACCTCAAGCCCGAGTCGCTCGACACCACGGCCCGCGCGCTCGGGTTCGGCGAGCCGCTCGCGTTCGACGTGCCCGTGCAGGCGAGCACCCTCACCGTCCCCACCGAGACCCTCGCCTTCGCGCGGACTTCGGCGGGCTTCTGGAACTCCACGCTCTCGCCGATGCACGCGGTGTGGCTCTCGGCCACGATGGCCCGCGGCGGCGAGCCCATCCGCCCGCGCATCGTCGCCGAGGTCACGGACGCCACCGGCAAGAGCGTGTATACTGCACCGGCCCCGGTGGCAGGCAGACGCGTCGTGACACCGGCCGTAGCTGCCGCCGTCACGCAGATGATGGACCGCACCGTCGCCGAGGGAACGTCGTACAAGGCGTTCCACGACACGAAGGGCCACGCGCACTTGCCAGGCGTGCCCGTCGCCGGCAAGACCGGGACGCTCACCGACGGCGAGAAGCAGCGGTACTACACGTGGTTCACGGGCTTCGCGCCGAGCCACCCCCGGCCCGGCCAGAAGCAGGTCGCCGTGGCGGTGCTCGTCGTCAATGGCCCGGTGTGGCGCGTGAAGGCCAACGTGGTCGCGCGCGAGATGTTGCGCGGCTACTTCGCCCTCGAGAACACGCCCCAGGTCACGTTCCCCGACGTGCACACGCCCTCGGTCGCGCGGCGGAAAGCCAAGTAGCGCGCGCCGAGTAGCGCGCGCCGAAGCGCCTTCGCCTGACGGCCTTCAGCGGGAGGGCTCGACCGCCATCGGCACGAAGCACTTCCTGCACCGCGCCTCGTACGCCGCCGCCCCGCCCACGAAGAGCTGCCCCTCGTTCGCGACCACGCGCTGCGAGCGGCTCGCCTCGCCGCCACACCGCGTGCACACAGCGTGGAGCTTGGTGACGTATTCGGCGATGGCCATCAGCGCTGGCATGCTGCCGAACGGCTCGCCGCGGTAGTCTTGGTCGAGCCCAGCGCAGATGACCCGCACGCCGCGGTCGGCCAGACGCTGCGCGAGCTCGAGGATGCCGGGGTCGAAGAACTGCACCTCGTCGATGCCCACGACGTGCGTGGTGGGGAGCACGAGCGCGCCGAGCTCATCCGGCGTGGCGACCGCGGTCGCGTCGGCCGTGAGGCCCTCGTGGCTCACCACGCGCACCTCGTCGTACCGGTTGTCGACGCGCGGCTTGAAGAGCTGCACCCGGAGCCTCGCGAGGCGGGCGCGCTTGACGCGGCGGAGCAGCTCCTCTGTCTTTCCGCTGAACATCGAGCCGCAGACGACCTCGATGCAGCCGCGGAGCTCGGAGACGTCGGCGGGGCCGTCGGAGCGCGAGGAGAGGTGTTCGGCGAGGCGCTTGCGGTCCATCGAGCGTTCGCCTTAGCCCGTGCGCACCCCGTCATGAAGCCCCGGCGGAAACATTTCGCTCTCGGGCGGCCTCCCGCGTGGTGGGCGATGAGCCCACCTGGCCTCTTGTGCAGGCCGAAAAGAAGGCCTTCATCCGGTAGACGGCGGGGGACTCGATGCTATCCTGACAGGGTGGAAGTCGTGCTCCGCAAGCTGGGGAAGGGATCGCGGGCGGTCGCTGGCCGTCTCGTGAGGGCCCCACGCAAGGGGTCGGTCGTCGTCATCGAGTTCCCCGACGGCATGCACGAATACGTCACGACGCCTGTCAAGCGCGTGCTGCGCATGGCCGGGCGCGAGGTCTTCTACATCGAGACGGTCAACAGCCGCTATCGCCTCGAGGTGCGAAACCGTGAGGACGCCGTCGCCGAGAACACCGGCTGAGCGCGGCTCACGGGCTCGCGCCGAGCGTTCGCGCTTGACATCGGCCCACAAAAAGACATGATCCGCGCCCCTCACGGCGTTCCCCCGCGGGTCTTCGCCACCATGAAATAGGAAGTGCTCGATGGGTAAGTTCGATCGCCGAAACTCGCAGAAGATGAAGCGCCGCAAGGCCCAGACCAAGAAGAAGGAGCGCATGGCTCGCCTGCGCGCCCCGGAGGTCAAGAAGACCTCGTCTGCGCCGAAGAAGGCCTCCAAGAAGGCCAAGGCCTGAGAGGCCGAAGGGGCGCGTTCGCCCCACGCGCGAAGCCCGAGCCCTGCACTGAGCAGAGCCCGGGCTTCTCTACGTGTGCGCCTTGGAGCGAGTGCGCGGGTCGGGGTCCTACGTCTCCGGGGGCGGGCCCTGCAGCGCCGTCGGCAGGCGTCCGGTGAGAAAGTGCACAGTGTTGGGCTCGAGCGGCGAAGACGCGAGCCCAGGGCCGTCCTCCCCGAGGGGACCGAGGCCCATCGACGTGGGCCACCGCGGCTCCCCGCCTGGCGCGAGCGAGACGAGGCCGCTCTGCACCACGCCGATGACGTGCGTGTGCCCGGCCACGCGACAGCCCAAGCGACGTGAGAGGGCGCGGGCGAAGGTGTGGCCGCTCGGCCCGCCGAAGGCCTCGCACGTGCGGAGCCAGACGAGCGGCGCGCGGGACCGCGCGAGGCGCGTCGCGAGGGTGTCCAGGGCGTCCGCATAGGCGGCGGCCCCGAGCTCGCCCACGCCCAGGGGCTCCTTGCCGACGAACACGCGCCCGAACCGCCCGTGCCCCCAGAACTGCACCTCCTCGATCGCCGCGTCGGGCTCGTGCGACCCAAGGAACTCGAGCGCCTCCGCCCACGAGGCGACGCCGCGCGCGGCGTCGATCCGCCCGAGGCGGCGGTAGAGGGCCGCGCCTGCGCGCCACGCCGTGGAGAGCCCAGGCGCCCAGCCCGCGCCCGCGCAGGTGGCGTCGTATACGAGCAAGCGGAGCCCGCGCGTCGCGGCGTCCGCCCCAGCGGCGGTGATGGAGGTCATGGGCTCAGCGTGGGGACGGCGCGGCGCCCGTCAAGGTCAGGCGCGGCGCCCGCCGTCGACCGCGGGCGTACCATCCCGAGCGTTGCCCTCGGGACGATGAGCCCCGGTGCGCCCGGTTACGCGCCCTCGGACTCCTTCTCGGCGGCGTGCCTCGCGCTCGCCTCGTCGGGGGACTTCGTGCTCGCCTTCGCGTGGGCGGCCGGCTTCGCGTTCGCCTCGTGGGCTTCGTCGACGGCGGCGTCGGTGGGCTGGACGCCGCCCGCGGCCGCATCTTCCTTCACGAACTCGCCGCGAATGCGGGCGGCGACGAAGAGCGCGGGGAACGAGAGGAACACGCCCACGAATCCGAACACGTGCTCGAAGGCGATGAGGCTCACGATCAGCACGAACCCGGGCACCCGCACGTGCTGCGCGGTGAGGCGCGGGCTCAGATAATACGACTCCACCTTGTGGAGCAGGAACGTGACTCCCATGAAGATGCCCACGCCGAGCGCGCCCTTCGCCTGATAGGCCAGCAGGCAGAGCACCGTGCCGGCCACCAAGTTGCCAATCACGGGCACCAGCGCCGACATGAAGATGAGCGCCATGAGCGAGGGGATGTAGGGGATCCCCAGGACCAGGAGCACCGGGAGGGTGGTCACCGTGTTGAAGGCGGCGACCACGAACTGGAGCTGCATCGTGACGCTCACGGCGTCGGCGACGTGCTCGCACCAGCGGAGCACCCGGCCCGCCACCGACTGCCTGTCGATCTTGTCCTCGAACAGGTCGAGGTCCTGCGCCTCGAGGCGATAGACCACGCCCAGCACGAAGCCGATCATGGCCTGCACGAAGAAGCGCCCGACGGCGGTGGCGTACTTCAGGGCCTGGCCGGCGTACTCCTTCGCGTGGCCCATGAGGGCCTCGGAGTTGTCGACGTGGTGTTTGTACTTGTCGTAGAGCGGGTGGTGTTTCAGCTCGTCGAGAAAGTCGGTGGACGCCGACTGCACCGACGCCCAGTGCTCCACGCCGTAAAGCACGAACACGGTCACCGCGATCGCCGCCGAGAGGATGTAGGCCGCCACGATGCCGAGCACGACGCGCTTGGCCGGCCAGCCCGTGCGCGCCCGCACCTTGAGCTCGATCCACCGGATGGAGCGCTCGAACGCGACGAAGAAGAGCAGCGTGGCCCACAGGTGCCGGAACAGCACGAGCACGCCGAAGAAGCACGCGAGCGCGAGCAGCCGCGCGAGGGTGGGCTCGCGAAAGAGGGCGAGCAGGCGATCCCTGGGTGGGACGGGCGAGGCGGACATGCGGCAAGACTACGAGGGTTCCCGGCGGACGGAGCGCCGAAGTCGCCTCGCTCGGCGTCTCGGCGGGAGCGCGCGCGCGCGGCGCGTGAGCCTACGCCGCCTGGGCCACGAAGAAGCGCACGCCCGAGCCGCGGGCCTTCGCGTGGCGCGCGGCGGCGTCGAGCAGCGTCGTGGCCTCGCTCCGCGAGTACTCGCCGACCTCGGCGTGGCCCAGGTGGTGGGTGGCGAGCGTCCGGTGGCACGCCGTGCGGACGGGCAGCCGGAAGCCCTGCTCGAGGATGCGCATGACGTCGTCCATCGTCGAGACGTCGTCGTTCAGCACGTACACCCGCACCCGCGCGGCGGCGGCGTCGGCGGCGGGCGGGAGCGGCGACTCGGCGTCGGAGTCGAGCTCCGTCGGGGCGATCGCGAGCGCAGCGAGGAGCCGGGAGGTGGCGCCCTCGGTCGTCGCGAGGCCTGCGAGCAGATCGCCGCGCGAGAGCGTCTGCGCGCCGCGCCGGCGCATTCGCTCGAGGGCCTGGCCGAGGGTGTGCTGGGTGCGCTCCGGCCGGGGAATGGCCCGCGCCTCCAAGGCGACCTCGCGTGAGGCGAGCGCGATGAGCAGCTCGCTCCGGAGGCGCTCCGGATCGGCGCCGCGCTCGGCGACGTGCGCGCTCACGCCCGGGTCCTCGAGGGCGGCCAGCATCACCCGCTCGGGCGTCGCGTGCAGCTGCCCATACGCCAGCGCGTCCTGTTGCGCGAGGGTGAGGAGCACGACCACGCGAGGCGAGCGCGGGTAGGCCTCGAACGCGTGGCTCGGCATCGCGACGTGCCTCGGGAAGGTGCGCGCGAGCCAGCGCGCGGTGCGGGCGAGGAGGGGCATGGTCGGTGGTACGTGGGCGACCCCCGGGACGTTCCCTCGCGCCGGCTCAGTTCATGCCGAGACCTCGCCTTCGGCTCGGGCTCACCATCGACCTTCGTCCGCCCCCCGGGGCTCGCTTCAGTTCACCCGCAGCACGGGCGCGCCCGGCGCCGGCTCGCCGCCGAGCAGGAGCGTGACCTCGAGCGGTCCGTCGAGCTTGGGGAGCGGCAACATGTAAACCTTCTTTCCTACCGGGGCGGGCACGAGCAGGTTGGCGCGGTTGTACACGCTGCCTACCGCCGCGTCCGCGAGGCCCGCGGCGTAGACGAACTCGCCGCCGCCCGCTGCGCGCGCGCCGACGCGCAAGGCCCGCGGAAGCGCCGGGTAGTCGCGCGGCGCGGTCTTCGGGAGCGGCACGAAGGCGTGCGTGGTGGTGCCCACGTCGGCGAAGCCTGGCATGCCCACCAGACCCGCGCCGGGGAGGCCCACGAACGGGGGCTGAGTGAGCGTGCGCTCCGGGACATCGACCTCGACCGCGAGCACCGTGCCCGCCCACCTGCCCGCCTCGGCGTCGGTCGCGCGCCTCGCGGAGACGAGCGTGGGCGCGCCGCTCGCCGGGAGCGCCGCGCCCGACTCGCCCACCGCGAGGGCCCGCCCGCCGCACGCGCTCTCGGCGCTCGCGAGGGTGCTGCACGCGCCGCAGTTGCACCCGTCGCACACCGGCAGCTCGGTGTCGCCCACGAGCCCGCGCCGGCCGCGGATCCACTGCTCGAGCGTGAGGGCGGAGGGGCTCCGCGGGCCGCTCGCGAGCAGCGCGGCGTGGAACGCGGCCGCGTGCTCTTTGCCAATGTAGCGAAGGTGCCAGTGCTCGTAGCGATAGCCGGTCTTCGGGTTGATGGGCACAACGTGATCGCTCCGGGCGACGCAGTCGTCCTTCTCGTGGAGGTCGTCGGGGTGGATCGGATAGGGGAACACGAACCCGAACTCCCAGGAGTGCTCCTGCAGCCAGCGCCCGGGCTTGGTGCACCCGAACCCTTGACGAAACACGGTGGCGCCGCCTGCCTTCCACGCCTGCGTGAACAGGTCGATCGTCGTGCCGAGCTGGTGCTGGCTGTGGCCGGGGAGCGCCGACTGCTCGGTGGCCGCGCAGAACTCGCTGCGCTTCACCCAGCCCTGGAAGGTCTGGCACTGCATGGCGTAGCTCCGGTAGACCGAGTCGATGTGCGCCGGGAATCCCTCTCGCGCCATGGCCGCGAGCAGCGGCCTCAGCCCGTCGCCGGCCTCGCGGCGGATGCACTGGTACTTGTCACAGTCGGCGGGCGTGCGCGGCTGGAACCGCGCGATGTCGACCATGTCGCGGGGCGCGTAGTCGGGCGGCAGCGCGCCCTGCGGCGAGCGGTTCACGAGCGCGAGGAGATCGTCACCGTCAACGAAGGAGCCGCGCAGATCGGCCTCCGCGAGCCATCTCGGGCCGGAGCCCTTCGCGAGCGCGAGGCAGCCGGCGCGAGGGCTCCGCCGGAAGGCGCCATAGCTGGCTGCCGCCGCCGTGGCCGCGTCGACCTCGGCGTCGACGGGCGTCCGTGCGTCGCCGCGCGTCTGTGCGTCGGAGCTCGCCGTCTGGCTCGGAGCGGGCGCGACGGTCTGGGCCGCGTCGGGAGAGGGGGTTGGCGCGGCCCTTGGCTTCTCCACGCACGCCGAGGCCGCCAGGAGAGCCACCGCACCCACGAACTCATCGCGCCGCATCAAGCGCGCGAGCATAGCAGCGTTCGAGAGGTTCTCGTTGCCCGCAGGGGCGACCACGCTCGCCCGAGCGCCGCCGCTCAGGCCTCGTGCACGGGCACGATGAGGACGGGCACCGGCGACATGCGTACGACCTTCTCGGCGACGCTGCCGATGAGCACGCGCTCGATCCCGGAGCGGCCGTGCGTGCCCATCACCACGAGGTCGGCGTCGAGCTCCGCCGCGACGTCGAGGATGTTGCGCCACGCGGAGCCCTGGCGGAGCTCGCTCGTGACCCGGGCGCCGTCGCCGAGCTCCGCGGCGAGCTGCCGCGCGACCACCTCGACTCCCGCGTGGGCGCGCCGCTCGAGCGTCGCCACGATCGTGTCGACCTCGAGCAGGGGGGGCGGAACGTACGGGTAGACCGGAGCCTCGTAGACGTGGAGGACGACGAGCTCGGCGCCGAAGCGTTTGGCGATCGCGATCGCGCGCTTGCCCGCGGCCTCGCTCGCGGGCCCGAAGTCGACCGCGACGAGGATTTTCCGGATGCCTTCCATGCTCGGAGTAGAGCATGGCGCACGCCTTCGCGCCCCGCAGAGCGTGCGCCGCGAGGCGCAACTTCTGCGCGATAGGTCTGCAGCGCGCGCGAGAACAGGGGCGGCGGCGCGGGGCGCGGGGCTTGCTACGGCCCTGCCATGAAGCAGCCCGAGATCCGCCACCTCCCCATCCGGAGCTGCACGGTGCTGGAGGGCGACGGCGCCGTCGAGACGCGCTCGTTCGTCTTCTGCCCCCTCCGAGAGCGCGCCGAGACTACGAGCCACTGTGAGCGCTGCCCCAGCCTCGTGACCCTCGAGCCGGCCCGCGTCTCCTGTGAGCTGCCCCCGGTGGACGGTCGGCACGTCGACGCCGCGGAGCTCGCCGCGCGGCTCTGCGTGGGCGAGGTGATGCGTCGCGACGTGGTCGCGGTGACCGCCGACGTGGACCTCGTCACCGTCAGCCAGCGCCTCGTCGACGGCGCCGCCGGCTGCGTGGTGGTCGTCGACGCCAAGCGCGCGGTGTTGGGGCTCATCTCCAAGACCGACGCGCTCCGCGAGCGCGCCGAGCGCGGCGACGCGGGCCAGGCCGCGCCGCGCGAGCTTGGGCGAGGCTTCCACGTCGCCGATGTCGGCCAGAGCACCGCGGGTGACGTGATGGTCCGCGCGCCCCTCTGCCTGCCCGAGGACGCGCGCCTCTCCCACGCGATAGGCCTCATGGCGACCGACCGCCTCGCGCACCTGCCCGTCGTCGACGCGGACGGCGTGCTCGTGGGCGTGCTCGATAGCGACGACGTGCTCGCGTGGTTCGCGAAGAAAATCGGCTACTGAGCGGGCGGGCGCCCTCTCGAGCCGATCGAGCGCCGCGTCCGCAGAGAGCGCGCGGACGCGGCGCTCCCTTGACGCGGCCAGTGCGCCGCCGACGTCAGGCGTCGTCTTCGAGCGCGGCGCCGTGGCACTTGCGGAACGACTCGCCGCTGCCACACGGGCACGGATCGCTCTTCTCGATCTTCGGCGCCTCGCGCTTCGGCATCGTGACCTGCGGCTGGCGGCGCGGAGGCGGGGGCGCGTCGTCCTCGGGGCCGTAGAGCTCGCCGCCGTGGGCGAGCTGCATCGACTGGGCCGCGCGCTGGTGCCGCTCCATGTCCTCGCGCTCGAGCCGCTCGATCTCCGTCTCCTTCTGCACGCGCACCTTGAACAGCTTCGTGGCCACGTTGCTGCTGGTGGTCGCCATCATGGTGACGAAGATGTTGTAGCCCTCCTTCTTGTACTCCTGCTTCGGGTCGCGCTGGCCGTAGCCCCGCAAGCCGATGCCGTCGCGGAGGTGCTCCATGTTCGTGAGGTGCTCGACCCACTGGCGGTCGATCTCCTCGAGGTAGAAGTGGCGGAAGACGCGCAGCAACAGCTCGCTGCCCATGTCCTTCTCGCGCTCTTCCAGCACCGCGATGGCTTGCGTGTAGAGTGCATGGGCAATGTCGGCGCGATCGCCCAGGTGGTCGAAGTCGGTGGGCTTGTCGCCGAAGTGCTCGACGAAGCCGGCCCGCATGCCCTTCCAGTCCCAGTCCTCGGGCGCCGCCTTGTTCGTGGGGCAGCACTCCTCGACCATCGCGCTCACGATGCCGTCGACGAGGTCGAGCAGCCGCTCGCGCTGCTCGGTGAGGCTCAGGGGCAGCTCGGTCTTGAGGCGCGCGTAGAGCGCCTGCGCGTCGCTCTGGTCGGCCTCCTTCGCGTCGAAGCGGTAGCCGAACGCCTGGTAAACGTCGTTACGGAGCGCCTCGAAGTCGCGGAGCGCCGTCACGTCGGCCGCCTTCTTCGCAGCCTTCGCGTCGCCCTCGGGCGCCGCGGCGTGCGCGAGGAACAGCTCGTCGATGGCGGGCAGGAGGTCCTCGGCCATGCGCGGCAAGGTCGCGATCGTGCGAGCCTTGCCGGTGGGCTTGCCCTCCTCGTCGACGATCTCGGGCTTGTAGGTGCCGAGGAGGAGCTGCTGGCGAATGGTGTACACCGTGCGCCGCTGCTCGCTCATGACGTCGTCGTAGTCGAGCAGGTGCTTGCGGATGTCGAAGTTGCGCCCCTCGACCTTCGCCTGCGCGTCGAGAATGGACTTCGACACCATGGGGTGCTCGATCGGCTCGTCGTCCGGCATGCCCATGCGCTCCATGAGCGCCTTGACGCGGTCGCCGCCGAAGATGCGCATGAGGTCGTCTTCGAGCGAGAGATAGAAGCGCGACGAGCCCGGATCGCCCTGCCGGCCCGCGCGCCCGCGGAGCTGGTTGTCGATGCGGCGCGACTCGTGGCGCTCGGTGCCCACGATGTGGAGCCCGCCCGCCTTGCGCACCTCGTCGCCCTCCGCCTTGCAGGTGGCCTCGATGCGCTCGAGGACCTTCTGGAACTCCTCGGGCTCGGCCTCGGGATCGCGGTCTTGGTCCTTGAACTCGAGCTTCGCGAGCATCTCGGGGTTGCCGCCCAGGATGATGTCGGTGCCGCGGCCGGCCATGTTGGTCGACACCGTGATGGCGCCCTTGCGGCCCGCCTGGGCGACCACGAAGGCCTCCTTCTCGTGCTGCTTGGCGTTCAGCACCGCGTGGGGCACGCCCTGCTTCTTCAAGATCTTGGAGATCGCGCCGGACTTCTCGACGCTGGTGGTGCCGACGAGCACCGGCTGTCCGCGCTCGTGGTACTCGAGGATCTCGGCGGTGACCGCGGTGAACTTCTCGCGCTCGGTCTTGTAGATGAGGTCCTCCGAGTCCTCCCGGAGGATAGGCTTGTTCGTCGGGATGATGACGACGTTCAGCTTGTAGGTCTTGTGGAACTCCTCGGCCTCGGTGTCGGCGGTGCCGGTCATTCCGCCGAGCTTCTTGTAGAGGCGGAAGAGGTTCTGGAAGGTGATGGTGGCCATCGTGCGCGTCTCCTCTTGGATACGCACGTTCTCCTTGGCCTCGACGGCCTGGTGCAGGCCGTCCGACCAGCGGCGGCCGGCGAGCACGCGGCCCGTGAACTCGTCGATGATGAGGACCTTCTCGTCCTCCGTGACGAGGTAGTTCACGTCGCGCTTGTAGAGGGCGTGCGCGCGGAGGCACTGGTTCATGATGTGCAGCGACTCGAGGTTCACCGGGTCGTACAGGTTCTTGATGCCCATCAGCTTCTGGGCGGCGTCCACGCCCTCGTCGGTCATGCCGACCGAGTGGCCCTTCTCGTCGACGATATAGTGCTCGTCTTTCTTGAGGCGCGGGATGACGTCGCTGATGCTGCGGTATTTCTCGCTCGACGCCTCGGCCTGCCCGCTGATGATGAGCGGCGTGCGGGCCTCGTCGATGAGGATGCTGTCGACCTCGTCGACGATGGCGAAGTTGAGCTCGCGCTGGGCGTACTCGAGCGCGGAGAACTTCATGTTGTCGCGCAGGTAGTCGAAGCCAAACTCGTTGTTTTGCCCGTAGGTGATGTCGCACCGGTAGGCGTGGCGCTTCTCCCAGTCGCCCTGCGACGGGATGACGATGCCGGTGGAGAGGCCGAGGAAGCCGTAGAGCCGGGCCATCCACTCGGCGTCGCGCTTGGCGAGGTAGTCGTTCACCGTGACGACGTGCACGCCCTTGCCTTCGAGCGCGTTTAGGTAGCAGGGCAGGGTGGCCACGAGGGTCTTGCCCTCGCCGGTGCGCATCTCGGCGATGTTGCCGCGGTGGAGGACCATGCCGCCGATGAGCTGCACGTCGTAGTGCCGCATCTTCAGGACGCGCTTGCCGCCCTCGCGACACACGGCGAAGGCCTCGACGAGGATGTCGTCGAGTGTGGCGCCGTTCTCGAGCTTCTGCTTGAACTCTGCGGTCTTGCCCTTGAGGTCCGCGTCGGAGAGCTTGCCGATCTTCGGCTCGAGCGCGTTGATCTGGTCGACCAGCGGGCGGATCTTCTTGATCTCGCGCTCGTGGGAGGTGCCGAGGAGCTTCTTCATGGCCCAAGCGAACATGGGGGCGCAACCTAGTCACGTGGCCCGCTTTTCGCAAACCATGCTTGCGCGCGGCAGAGGCCTCGCCGGCGGCGTGCGAGCCACGAGGTGGGGCGTGGCCTAGCCAGGCCACGCCCGTTCAGTCGGGGTCGCGCCCGTCTAGCTAGGAGGCGGGCTCGGCGATTTTCGGGTGCACGCGGGGCCTCGTTCGCTAGGCTCTTCTCGTGGACCGCCCGCGAACTCTGGCCGTTGTTCCGCTCCTCGCCGTCGCTTCGTGCCTGGCGATCTCCGCGTGCGCCTCCTCCGGAGCCGACGACGCCCACGGGCACGAACCTGAGCCCGAGCTCGGCTCGGTGACGAGCGCGCTGGTCGACGCCGATCCGGTGTCGAAGGCGGTCACCGACAGCTGCACCACGGCGTCCGTGCGCGGGCTCGGCGTGCAGCTCGTCGCGCAGATCCAGTGCCTGCGCCCGAACACGATGGCCCGCATCGACACGGTGCCGAACACCACCCTCGGCAGCGCGGTGTTCCCGTACCTCCAGGCGCCCGCGGCCGACGCCCTGCGCAAGGTGGCCGCCTCGCGTGGCGTGCGGCTCGTCATCAACTCGGCCCTTCGCACCTTGCCTCAGCAGTACCTGCTCTATCGCTGGTACCGCACCGGCCGCTGCGGGATAGGCCTCGCGGCCAGCCCGGGCGCGAGCAACCATGAGACGGGCGTGGCGGTCGACGTGAACGACAACGCCGCGTGGCGCGCGGGCTTCCAGAACAACGGCTGGCGGTGGCTAGGCGCGAGCGACCCCGTGCACTACGACTACACGGCCGGCGGGGTGAACATCCGCGGCCTCTCGGTGAAGGCGTTCCAAATCTTGTGGAACCGCAACCACCCGACGGATCGCATCGACGAGGACGGCGCGTACGGCCCGGCCACCGAGACGCGCCTCGCGCGGTCGCCCATCGGCGGCTTCGCCTTGGGCCCGTCGTGCCCGGACGGCGGCGCGCCCCCTCCGAAGCCCGACGGCGGCGCCCCGGGCACGGACGGGGGCGTCGAGCCGCCGCTCCCGCCGAACGAGCCGCCCGAGGTCCCGGATGGGCAGGAGCCCGACTCCATTCCCGAAGAGGGCGGGGCCGCCCCGGGCCAAGCGTCGGGCAACCCCGCCGCGCTCGAGCCGGTCGACAACGGGCAAGGTTGCTCCTCCGCCCGGCCGGTCGCGTCGCCGTTCGCCGGCCTGTCGCTCCTTGGCCTCGCGCTCGGCGCGCTCGGCGCGCGACGTCGCCGCGCGCGCTAGCCGCGAAAGTTGTGTATTCTGCATGAATTCCTCCCCGGCGCGAACGCCGGGGAGGCGGGCCGCCGCGAGGACTACTTCAGCTCGCCGAGGCGGGCGTCGAAGTCCTCCTGCGAGATCTTGCCCTCCTTCAGGTCGGCGGAGAGCTGGTCGAGCGCGGCCTTGTTGTCCTCCGCCTTCTTCGCGATGTCGTCCTTCTGCTCGGCGTAGGCGGCCTTGCCCTCCTTCTCGGCGGACTTGAAGAGGCCCTTGAGCGCCGCGACGTCGCCCTTCGCGTCTTCGGCGAAGAACTTCTCCATCACCTTCCCGAGCGCGAACGTGGCCGCGAACGACGTGGTCGCGCCGACCGCGGAGCCCCAGCCCGGGACGAGCTTCGCGAGGCTGTTGACCGCCATGCGCGCGCCCGTACCCAGCCCGAGCCCGTAGAGCATCGACTTCGCCGCGTTCTTGTCGACCGTGTGGCCCCAATATTGGCCGATGTCGCGGATCATCTTGAGCTGAATGCCCAGCACCGCGAGCTCACCCACCACGGGGAGCGGGAAGGCGCCCAGGATGGCGGTGATCGCCGAATACTTGAGGATGTCCTTGCGCACGCCCTTGGCCCGCGCCTCGGGATCGGTGACCGCCTGGATGTTGCTCGGCAGGACGGTGTTCTTGCCCTCCGCGACGAGGGTCGCGAAGAAGTTGCGCTGTTCAGCGGTGACGGCGGTCTTCTCCGCGATGAGGTCGAGCACCTTCTGCTCTTCGGGCGAGCAGGTGCCGTCGGCGTTCGCCATCGCGAAGGCGCTCTTCCAGATGGTGTCGCGGGCCTCCTTCGAGGTGAGCACGGCGAGCTCGGTCGCCGGGTCGATCTTCTGGGCGAGCAGGGTCTCGACGGTGGTGCCCTCGGGGAGGGTGATGGTCTCGAGGGCCGCCTCCAGGGACTTCCGCTCTTCGGCGTGGATCTCCCCGTCGGCCTGCGCGACCGCGACGAGGACTTTGAGGCTGGCGAACGCTTCGGCTTCGGTCATGGGCATATTCGGTGTTCCTCCGCTCCCCACCTGGGGGCGAGACACGACACCTCCCCCGCGTGGGCGTGTCAAGGCTCGCCGCGCCCCGTCGCGCGCTCTTGCGTCGTCTTCAGTCCGCCGCAGATTGGACTTCCGCGGAGCGCGCGAGGTACCGTCGACCCTGTGAACGGCGCGTCCTCCCTCCTGCTCGGCGTCCTCGGGCCCGACCTCCTCGGCGAGGCCGCCGATCTGCTCCGCGCCTCGACCAACGAAGACCCGGCCGAGGCCATCGTGTGGACCGTGCTCGTGGGGGCGCAGCTCTTCTTCAAGGCCGAGCACGGCCACAACCCGAAGGTGCGCACCCTGAACGACGCGCTCGTCTACGTCTCCACCAACCTGTCGGTGGGGTACTGCGACATCTTCGCGATGACCGAGCGAGGCAAGCAAATAGGCAGCTTGCTCATGACGTTCGGGCCCGCCCTCGCCGCGCGGGCGCTCGACCCCACCGCGGAGGAGCGACGCTCTGCCGAGACGGCGGCCGAGCGCAAACACGCCGCCCTCCTCGAGCGTCTCGACCGCATCGCCGGGCTCCTCGAGGCGGGGGCCCCGCCTCCGCGCGAGCCGGCGTGAGCGCGCTCGGGCCGCTCTTCGCCTTCCCGGTCGTCGTGTGGACTGTGCTCGTGGCGATCTCGCTCGTGTATTGGCTGTTCGTGATGAGCGGCCTCGTCCACCTCGGCGAGGGCGTGGACGGCGGCGCCGAGGGGCTGGGCGAGGGGCTCGGCGAGGGCGTCGGTGACGGCGCGACCGGGGCCATCAAGGGCGCGCTCGAGGGGGCGGCAGGCGGCGGCGGGCCCGAGATCGACCTCCACGCCGACGTGGACGGCGATCTCGACGTGGACGGCGACCTCGACGTAGACGCGGCCCACGCCGAGGCCCAGGGCGCCGGCCCGCACGCGCTGCTGGCGGCGTTCCGAATGCGCGACGTGCCCGTGACCGTGCAATTTACACTCATCTCGTTCTTCGCGTGGGCGACCAGCTTCGTCGCGCTCTGGGCGCTCGGGCGCGCCGGCCACGATCCGAGCCTGCTCGTGCGCTGCCTGCTCACCTTCGTCGCCGCCCCCGCGATGGCGCTGCCGCTCGCCAAGCTCGCCGCGCGGCCGCTCGCGCCGCTGCTCGCCACGAAGCACGCGAAGTCGGCGCGCGACCTCATCGGCAAGACGTGCACGATCCGCACGGGCGAGGCTACCGAGACCTTCGGCGAGGCGGTGGTGAAGGACACGGGCGCCGACCTCGTGCTGCGGGTGCGCGTCGAGGGCGGCGCGCTCCGCCGCGGCGACGAGGGGCTCATCGTGGGGTGGGACGACGAGCGCGAGGAGTACATCGTCGAGTCGATGGACGAGGCGATGGGCCGTAAGAAACGCGGATAACTTTTCCGCGCCGTGGCGCACATGCCACGATTGCCACCGGCCACGAGGTCCGTGCGTCGCACGGACCTCGAGAGGCCGCTCGGCGCCCCGCGCGGGGCGTCGGTCTGCGTGGCAGACAATCGAAGGGGACGGTCGCGAGATATGCAGGAATTCATTCCCTTTTTGGCGCTGTTTGGGGCGGGCATCATCATCCTGTTCGGCGTGGGCGCGCTGTTCGCGCGCTTCTATCGCCAGGTGGAGCAGGGCAAGGCGCTCATCATCAACACCTCGCGCGCCGAGCCCTCGGTGACCTTCACCGGGAAGCTCGTGCTGCCGGTGGTGAACCGCGCCGAGACGATGGACCTCTCGGTGAAGACCATCCAGATCGATCGCCGCGGGAAGGAGGGGCTGATCTGCAACGACAACATTCGCGCCGACATCAACGTCACCTTCTTCGTACGGGTGAACAAGACCGCCGAGGACGTGCTGAAGGTCGCCCAGTCGATAGGCTGCGTGCGCGCGAGCGACGGCCGCACTCTCAATGAGCTCTTCAACGCCAAGTTCTCCGAGGCGCTGAAGACCGTCGGCAAACACTTCGATTTCGAGCAGCTCTACACGAAGCGCGACGAGTTCAAAGACGCGATCATCAAGGTGATTGGCAAAGATCTGAACGGCTTCATCCTGGACGACGCAGCCATCGACTACCTGGAGCAGACTCCCCTGGAGGCGCTCGACCGCGACAATATCATGGACTCCGAGGGTATTCGGAAGATCACCGCGCTCACCGTGGAGCGCAACGTGCAAACGAACGAGCTCCGCCAGAAGGAGCGCATGGACATGGGCAGCCAGAACCTGAACGCCGACGAGGCGATGTTCCGGTTCGAGCAGCGCAAGGCCGAGGCGGAGGCCAAGAAGGACCGCGAAATCTCGGTCGCGAAGACCCGCGAGGAGAACGAGGCAGCGCGGCTCGCCCTCGAGGAGCACAAGAAGACGCAGCTGCTCCGCCAGAAGACCGAGGAGGAGGTCGCGGTCGCGGGCGAGGTGAAGGCCCGCGGCGTGGCCGTCGCCCAGAAGAACCGCGAGCGCGAGATCGGGATCGAGACCGAGCGCGTGGAGAAGGCCCGCCAGCTCGAGGCCGTGGGGCGCGAGCGCGAGGTGCAGATCGCCGTGCTCGCCCGCGATCGGGACCTCGAGATGCAGAAGAAAGAGATCGCCGACGTGGTGCGCACGCGCATCGCCGTCGACAAGACGGTGGCGGTGGAGGAGGAGCTCATCAAGGACCTCCGCACGACGTCGCAGGCGACCCGCGAGAAGGAAGTGGTCCGGCTCGCCGCGGAGGCGCAGGCCCAGGAGACCCTGGTGAAGCTGGTGAAGGCCGCGGAGGCCCAGGAAGAAGCCGCGAAGCACAAGGCGCGGGAGCGCATGCTCGTGGCCGACGCTGATCTCGAGACCGCCGACAAGGTGGCGCGCGCCAAGATCCGCATGGCCGAGGGCGTGCAGGCCGAGGAGGCCGCGAAGGGGCTCGCCCAGGCGCGGGTCCGCGAGGCCGACGCCGTCGCGATGGAGAAGCAGGGGCTCGTGGAGGCCCGCGTGACCCTCGAGAAGATGAACGCGTCCGCGCAGGGCGACGAGAAGCAGGGCCTGGCGAAGGTGGCGGTGCGCTCCGCCGAGGCCGAGGTCTTCCAGCGCCAAGGGTTGGCCGAGGCCGCCGTGGTGCGCGAGCGCATGACGGCCGAAGCCACCGGCATCCGCGAGAAGGCCGACGCGATGCGCGTGCTCGACGCGAGCTCGCGCGAGCACGAGGAGTTCCGCCTCACCCTCGAGCGCGACCGCACCGTGCAGCTCGAGGGCATCAAGGCGCGCAAGGAGCAGGCGCTCGCGCAGGCCGACGTGCTCGGCCGGTCGCTCGCGAACGCCAAGTTCAACATCGTCGGTGGCGACGGCGCGTTCTTCGATCGCTACGTGAAGGCCATCGGCGTGGGCCAGTCGATCGAGGGAGCTCTCGCGGAGAGCCCCACGCTCCGCGCGGTAGCCCGAGACTTCACGGGCGACGCCTCGCTCGACCCGGAGCTCGCCGGCCTCATCGAGCGCTTCTCGCGCGGCGACAAGGACGCGAAGAAGGCACTGCTCGGCATGGTGAAGAAGGACCCCCAGGCGGGCGCCTAGGAGCCTGGTGTTTTTCAAACACAAGGCTCCGTCGTTCCTGGTCATCAGGGAGAGGCTCGCGCCTCTCCCCCCCCCAAAAAAATGCGTGGGTTTTCGGGGCCCCTCCCTCTCCGCGGCGAGCTCCGCTCGATTCGGATTGGGTTTCTCTACGAAGAACAACAGCCACCTAGGTCACCATGGCGGACAACAACAAGGGTGGCGCGCCGGCTGGTGAGCCAGGCACGGGCGAGCTCGACGCGGGCAGCTACGAGGTCGTGCGGCAGCGGCTCGTGGGGCACGTGGAGGAGCTCAGCGCGCGCGCGGAGCGGTTGAACGCGGCGCGCAAGGCGCTGTTCGGATCGTCCGAGCTCGAGCTTCAGCAGTCGACGCGCGTACGCACCGAGAACGCCGCCCAGCCGCGCGACATGGTCTCCGTCGGAGACATGCTGCTGTTCGCCTTCAACGTCGTGCTCGGCATGAAGAGCCAGCCGTCGGTCGCCGACGTCTTCTCGCTCTACAAGCTCGACCGCGGGAGCGAGGGAGCCGACGCCGGTGAGGGGCTCGAGCCCGTGCCGCTCGAGGGCACGTTCCTCGCCGATCCCGCGTTCGTGAGCGACTTCTCGAACGCCTTCCGGTACGCGAAGGAAGCGCGTGTCCTGAAGCTCACCAAGACCGACAAGCGCCTCTGCGTCGTCCTGCAGATCGGCGAGCGCCTCTCCGACGTGCGCGTGCTCCGCTTCGGGATCGACGGCCGAGGCCGCGTGACGTACATCGACGCGCGCGGCGAGGAGGACGTGGTGCCTCCGCCGAGCTTCGCGTTTGCCTGGACGCGCACCGGTCGCGAGCACCAGGTGATGGGCGCGCACCCCCACGTGAACGTGCTCGACGAGGTGTTCGTCGAGACCGTGGGCGGGGATCTCACCATCAAGGTCGAGAACAACACCAAGGACGGCCGGGGCGTGTGGCGCGAGCCGGTGACCGACCCGAACCAGACCCTGGACGACGCTGAGATTTCTTACGCGAAGCTGGGCTCGCTCATCCTCCTCAAGGTGCTCCCGTACCGCGAGGGGAGTGCGCGCCATTTGGTGTATAATACACTGAATAAGTCGGTGGCGCGCATCGACGCCATCGGGCGCGCGTGCCTGCTCTTGCCCGAGGACCAGGGCATTCTCTTCCCCGGTGGACACTACGTCGCCACCGCGGGCGCGCGGGTGGTCGACCCCGACACGGCGGGCATGCGCTACGAGGGCTCGGTGCGGGCGCCCAACGGGGAAGATGTGCTCTACATTTTCTACCGGGAGGACGAGGGCCTCTACCTGGCCCTACCCTACAACGTCATCTCGAAGGACCTCGGCGCGCCGGTGCGGTGCCACGGGTACAGCCTGTTCTCTGACGGGACCATGGCGGTATTCCGCGCCGCGATAGGGTCGGAGGCGACCCGCGTGCACCCGTTCCAGCTCTGGCGCACGCCGTTCATGACCCCCGACGAGGCCGAGCGCCACGGCCAGAAGGCCACGGCGAGCTCCTACCTCGCGAAGGTGGGCAACCCCGCGCTCGTGAGAGGCGTCAGCGACGCGTTCGCCGTGCGCCGGCTCGCGCTCGCCGAGGAGCCCACGCGACGCACCTTCGAGGAGCTGGCCGGCTGCGTGGCGCGCGCCCTCGACGACCACTACTGGATTGGCCACGAAGAGGCGTTCGACCTGAAGAGCGCGCTGAAGGACGTCCGCAAGAGCGCCGACGCGATCCTCCAGGAGTTCGACAAGGTCGAGGCCTACCGCGCGGAGGCCGAGAAGGCCCTCGCTGACGCGAAGACTGCGCAGGCCGAGCTGCTGCGCGTGCACCGGCCCGAGGACACGCCGTCGGCCGACAGCTTCCTTGGCGCCCTCTCGGCGCTCCGCACCCAGCGCGGTCGGCTCTCGGTGCTCCGCGAGCTGCGCACCATCGACCTCGCCGCGGTGGCCGCGCTCGAGGGCGGGGTCGACGCCCGCTTCGCCGAGGTGCGCTCGGCGTGTGTCACCTTCTTCGAGTCGGAGAAGGCGTGGGGCCCCGTGCTCGCTGGGCTCGAGCAGCTCGGCGTCAGCGTCGAAAAAACGGACCGGGGCGTGGGCCTCGCCCCGCACAAGGAGCGCCTCGACACGCTGCACTCGGAGCTGCTCTTGCTCGGCGAGACCGTGTCGGCCCTCGACGTCGACGACCCCACCGTGCGCACGCGGGTGCTCGAGCAGCTCTCGCGCGCGCTGGCCGTGCAGAACCGGGTGCGCGCCTCCTTCGACGCGAAGAAGAAGGAGCTCTACGGGCGCGAGGGTCGGGCCGAGCTCGCGGTGCAGCTCGGGGTCTTCGCGCAGGCCGTGGGCGCCGCCGTGGGCGCGTGCACGACGCCGGAGCAGTGCGACGCGGAGCTCGGGAAGCTCCTCATGCGGCTCGAAGAGCTGGCCGGCCGCTTCGGTGAGCTCGACGAGTTCGCCGTCGAGATCGAGTCGAAGCGCGACGAGGTGGCCGAGACCTTCAGCTCGCGTCGGCAGACCCTCTCGGACGAGCGGCACAAGCGCGCGAGCGCCACGGGCGCGGCGGGCGAGCGCATGCTCCAGGGCATCGCGCGAAAGGCCGCCACGTTCGCCACCGAAGAGGAGCTGCTCGCCTACTTCGCCAGCGATCCGATGGTGCACAAGGTCGCCGAGGCGGCCGACAAGCTCGCCGCGCTGGGCGAGAACGTGCGCGCCGACGAGCTCGGCACGGCGCTGAAGGTGGCCAAGCAAGACGCGGTGCGGAAGCTCCGCGACAAGCGCGAGCTCTCCGACGGGGAGGGCGTTCGCCTGGGCGGCTTCACCTTCTCGGTCACCAAGAGCGCCGTAGATCTCGTGGTCGTGCCCAGGGAAGGGGGCCTCGCCCTCCACCTCACGGGGACCGATTTCTACGACACGCTCAACGCGCCCGAGCTCGACGAGCTCCGCGAGGTGTGGGACCAGTCGCTCGCGTCGGAGTCCTCCTCCGTGTACCGCGGCGAGTACCTCGCGTTCCGCGTGCTCGACGACGCCATCGAGGGCCGCGAGGGGCAGAGCCTCGGCAAGCTGCGCGAGGCCGCGCGAGAGGGCCGCCTGCTCGCGGTCGTCTCGGAGATCGCCGCGAGCCGGCTCGACGAAGGCTACGAGCGCGGCGTCCACGACGTCGACGCCGCGCAGATCCTCTCGCAGCTTCTGCCCTCGTTCGAGGCGGCGGGCCCGCTCAGGTTCACCGCGCGCGCTCGGGCGCTGGCGCTCATGTTCACCGCGGAGCTGACGACCGAGGAGCGGACCGTGCTCACGCGGCGCGCGGCGAGCGTCGCGCGCCTCGCCACGGTGCTCGGCGATCCGCGGGGCGTCTCGGCGCTGAAGAGCGAGCTCGGGCCGCGCATTCGCACGTACGCCGAGGGGGTGGGTCTCACGCCAGGACCCTCGGAGGCCGAGGACGCCGCGGACGTGGTGGTCGAGACCCTCGGGGCCCACATCCCGCGGTTCCCTGTGGCGCGCGCGTCGGACGAGGGGCACAAGCTCCTGCGACGAAAGCTCGACGACGCCGGCCAAACCCGCGCCCTCGCCGACGAGCTCAGGATCCTCGCCGGGCGCCCGCGAGAGCGCGCGGAGCTCGCGCTCCACTACGCGGCGAGCCTCGGCGTGGCCGCGCCGCCGCTCGCGCCCTTCGCTCCGGAGATCGCCGCCATCCTGCTCACCGACGGCGCGCTCGACCGCGACGTGCTCTCGGCCGAGACCACGCTCGAGATCAAGGGCCTGCTCGGCACCCACGAGCGGATCCGCGACGGCGCGCTCTCGCTCGAGCTCGCCGAGCTGCTCGTGCGCCTCCGTCACTTCGAGGTCGTGACCGCCGCTCGATTTCGTGTATTTCGCACGCGTCGGACCGAGCTGCTCGCCCGCGAGCGCGAGCGCATGCGCCTCGCCGAGCTCGTGCCGAAGGTGCTCTCGTCGTTCGTGCGCAATCGACTCATCAGCGAGGTGTATTTGCCCCTCGTCGGGGCGAACCTGGCCAAGCAGATCGGCGCGCTCGGCGCCCAGAAGCGCACCGATCGCATGGGGCTCCTCTTCCTCGTGTCGCCGCCCGGCTACGGCAAGACGACGCTCATGGAGTACGTGGCGAGCGTGCTCGGCCTCGTGTTCGTGAAGGTGAACGGGCCCGCCCTCGGCCACGACGTCACCTCGCTCGACCCGGCAGAGTGCCAGAGCCTCACGGCGCGGCAAGAGGTCGAGCGCATCAACCTCGGCTTCGAGATGGGCAACAACGTCATGTTGTACGTCGACGACGTGCAGCACACCTCGCCCGTGTTCTTGGAGAAGTTCATCTCGCTGTGCGACGCGCAGCGAAAGGTCGAGGGCGTGTTCCGCGGGAAGAGCCGCACCTACGACTTCCGCGGCAAGCGCTTCTGCGTGGTGATGGCCGCGAACCCCTATACCGAGAGCGGTGCGCGGTTCCGCATCCCCGACATGCTCGCGAACCGCGCCGACACCTACAACCTCGGCGAGGTGCTCGGAGGCAGCGGCATGGAGGAAATCTTCAAGCTGAGCTACCTCGAGAACGCGCTCACCTCGCACCCCGTGCTCGCTCCGCTATCGGGCCGCGATCCTGCCGACCTGTACAAGCTCGCCCGCATGGCAAAGGGCGAAGAGCTGCCCGCTTCCGAGCTGTCGCATGGCTACTCGGGCGCCGAGCTCGCCGACATCCTCGCGATGCTGCGGTTGCTCTCCCGCGTGCAGGACGTGCTCCTCCGCGTGAACCAGACGTACATCTCGGCCGCGTCGCAGGAGGACGCCTACCGCACCGAGCCGCCCTTCAAGCTCCAGGGTAGCTATCGAAACATGAACAAGATCGCGCAGAAGCTCGCGCCGGTCATGACCGAAGACGAGCTCGATCGCGCGGTCGACGAGCACTACGCGGCGGAGTCGCAGACCCTCACGACGGGCGCCGAGCAGAACCTCCTGAAGCTCGCGGAGCTCCGCGGTCGCATGTCCCCCGAGCAGCGCGCGCGCTGGGTGCAGATCAAAGAGGGCTTCGCGCGCGCGCGCCGCGGCGGCAAGGAGGGCGACGACCCCGTGGCCCGCGTGGTGGGCTCGGTGGGTGGCGTCGAAGAGCAGCTCCTCGCGCTGAACAAGGCGGTCCTCGCGTCCGCCGATCGCGGCTACGCCGAGCAGGCGCGCGAGCAGCGGGAGCGCCTCGAGAAGGGCTCTCGCGACGCTTCGCGAGACTCCTCACTTGCCGACGCCCTCGCGCGGCTCGGAGAGTCGCTCGGCAAGCTCGCCAAGCAGGACGTGCGCGTCACGCTGGAGAACCCGCACCCGCAGGTGGTGGAGCTCGAGGCCATCGTGCAGCTCGGGCAGGCCATGGCGAGCGCGGTCGCGCGGGTCTCGGGGCCAGAGTCGGGCGCCTCGCAGGCCATCGTCGCGAAGCTCGCCGAGCTCGAGGCGATGCTCCAGCGGAGGAGCGTGATCGAGCGGCGGCCGGTGGAGGTCGATCTCCGCAAACAAGACACCACGAACCTCACGTGCGACGCCTCGGGCATCGTGCGCGGCGTGTTCGTGGGCACCTACGCGAAGCCGCCAGCGCTCCGCACCGAGGTGGCGCTGCAGCTGCTCTTCCCCGGCAACCACACGGCCGCGGCGACCGGCGTCGTGGCCTTCGTGCAAGACGAAGACGGCGACAGGCCCGCGGGCTACGGCGTGGCCTTCACGGAGGTGGGCCCCGAGGGGCGCGCGCTGATTGCCCAGTACGCACGCGCCCGCCAGCCCGTGCTCTACGAGGTGTAGTCGGAGCCGACAGGCACAAGAGCACGGGGCGGCGTGTGGCGTCCTGGCCACCACCGTGGTCGTCCCGGACGGGGTGGCGGGCGCTCGCGCCGCTGGATCGCGGGGTTCGCGTGCGGCACGCGACTCGCAGGGTGCGGCGTATGCCGAGCACGGTGCATGAGGTCCTCGTTCAGGCGGTGCGCGCCGCGCCCGAGCTCGTGCGCGCGCTCCTCGTGTCTGCGGGCTACGTGGAGCGCGCGAGACAGGTGGATGCAGGTGCAGCGGGCGAAGCGGGTGAAGCGCGCGAAGACCGCGTCTCTCTGGAGGACGCGGGGTTGCCGACGCTGGTGTCTGCGCTGACGGCGGACGCGCTGGTGGTGATCCGTCAGGGCGACGTGAAGTTGGCGGTGGTGGTGGAGGTGCAGCTCGAGCCTGACGAGAGCAAGCTCTATACGTGGCCGTCGTACCAGGCGGCCGCGCGGTACCGGCACCGATGCCCCGCGCCGGTGGTGGTGATCTGCCCGAGCGAGCGCGTGGCCGCGTGGGCCGCTCGCGAGGTGTCGATCGACGGGCATCGGTCGACGTTCGGCGCGTGCGTGTTTGGTCCGAAGGCCCTCGGGGGTCTGGACGTGAGGAGCGGCGCGCCGGAGGTCAAGTGGCTCGTGGCGTACGCGCTGCGAGACGACGAGGCGCGCGGCCCCCGCGCGTTCGAGGACGCGACGGAGGCGCTGGCGCAGCTACCAGACGAGGTCATGATGGGGCTATACTGCAAGACACTCAGCGACGCGCTCAGCCCCGCGGTGAGAGCGCACTATGAGGCACTCGAAATGAACCAGCAGACGGCGCCCGAAGCAGAGGAAGATCCGTTCGTCACCCGCGTCCTAGAGCGGGTGCGCGCCCGGCGGGCAGAGCTGGCCGCCGGGCGGGCGGAGGGCAAGGCGGAGGGGCGGAGGGCAAGGCGGAGGGCAAGGCGGAGGGCAAGGCGGAGGGCAAGGCGGAGGGCAAGGCGGAGGGCAAGGCGGAGGCGCTGCTCCTCGTGCTGCGCAGCCGCGGTCTTCACCTGCCCGAGTCGCTGTCGGCGCGAATCCTCGCGGAGCGCGACGCCCAGGTGCTCGACGCCTGGCTGCTCGCCGCGATGACAGCGACCGCGGTCGCGGACGTGCTTGGTCCGACTGCGGAATAGCGCTGCAGGACGAGCGGCACTCGAATCGGGGGCTCGCCGCCCTCACCCCATCACGAAACGCCACGAAACGCCACGAGCCCCTCTCCCACAAGGGGAGGGGCCGATTGAAGGGGCCACTCGCGTGGCCCCTCTCCCCTTGTGGGAGAGGGGCACGAGCCGGGCGCGACGTTCGCGAGCGGGGTGATGGCCCGCGGGGCTGAGGCGTGGCGTGCGCGGGACAGCGGGGCGTGGCTCTTGTCGTGGATGCACCTCCGCCGGGCGCTCGGGACGACTCCTAGCTAGCAGCCTGTTGATTTACGGACCGAGGCCCGGCGTCGTCCGCGCCCGGCCCGCCAAGGCGCGATCCGAGGAGCGCGCGGAGCGTGTTCCAGGTGGGCGTTTCTAGGTGAGCACGCACCGCAGGATCGCAACGACGGCGGTCGGGATGCGGCGGCGACGGGCCGACGGGAGTCAATCAACGGGCTGCTCGTCCCCTGGAGTCGTGGTTCGTATCAGAAGTCGGGTCTTCGGTGTCATTCCGAGGAGCGAGGGGGGAGCGATGGGGTGCCCCGTTTTCGGCGGCGGCGGGCCCGTCCTCAACGCGGACGTCGTTCCGCGCGGTGGAGGCGGCGCTTTGCGCTCAGGGGACAGTGGTTTCGGGTGTGACCGCGCGAGAACGCCGACCCTCGAACATGAGTATCCCCCCGCCGCCGCCGAAAACGGGACACCCCCTCGCTCCCTTGTGGCGAAAGGCCGAGCCGCGCGCCTTCTGGAAGGGATCACGCTTCCAGGGGACTAGGCGCGCGCGCCTTCGCGGAGGCCGAGCCCCGACCCGACTCCGGCGGATAGGGAAGCGCGGACTGACTGCCCACTACCTGCGCGCCCGCGACCCCGTGCTCTACGAGGTGTAGCGCGAGAAACGGGAGAACTGCCCCGCGGGGCCTACTCCCGGATCTCGGGCTCCACGAGCATCTGCAGCAGGATGAGCGACTGCTGCCAGCCCATGACGCACTGCTCGGTGGGGATGAGCGCCGGAATGCCCTCTTGCACGATCGACAGCTCGGTGCCGCACGACACCTTCGCGAGCGTGACGGTGGTCTTCATGGTGCCGGGCAGGTTCGGATCGTCGAACACGTCGGTGTAGACGATGCGCTCGCTCGGCTGAAGCTCGAGGTACTCGCCGCCGAAGGAGTGGCCGTTCCCGGTCGTGAGGTTCGTGAACGACATCTTGAACGTGCCGCCCGCGGTGGCCTCAAGGTGGTGCACCGTGCACGTAAAGCCGTGCGGCGGTAGCCATTTCGCGAGCGCGGCGGCGCTCAAGAAGGCCCGGTAGACCCGCTCCGGGGGCGCCGAGAACACGCGGTGAAAACGAACGGTGCCAGTGGTCATGGGGAGTCTCTCAGGGGGCACGAGGTTGAACGAGGGGAGGTCGAGGAGGTGTGTCGGCGCGCGGTTCAGCGAAAGCCGCGGGCGGGGAAGTCGGCTGCGCGCTGGAGCCAGTTCGTGTTGGGGTAGTGCGCGCCTCCGCCCACGATGTGGAGCGTATACGCGTGGCGCGACTCCTTGGACACGTTCGCGTGGCTCATGTGCGGGAGCCGGCCGTCGAGCAGGATGACCGCGCCCTTCTTCACCTCGAGCGGCACGAGGTCCTCGTCGCGCCACTCCGGGCCTTCGCTCGCGCGGAGCGCCTCGAAGCTCGTGGTTCGATCGGCGTGGCGGACGAACCGCGCGCGGAGGCCCCCCAGGTGCCCTCCCGGGAGGGCCCACAGACACCCGTTGCCGAGGTGGGCGTCCTCGAGGGCGAACCACAGACCGAGCATCGACTCGGGCTCGGTGTGGAGGAACGTGGAGTCTTGGTGGCAGCGCACCTCGCCGCCAATGCGGGGCTGCTTGAAGATGACCATCGACTGCATGAGCCGAGGGTCCTCGAGGCCCACGTCGAACACCAGGCGCTCGAGCTCCGGCGTGCGCGAGAAGCGGTCGAACACCGGATCGAGATCGTGCTGCGCGTGGCCAATCTTGTTGATGGAGCGCTCCTTTGGCTGCCGGAGCTGCCCGCGCGCGTCGAACGCGCCCTCCTCGAAGAAGAAAGAAATCTTGTCGCCGGAGTCGAGGAAGTAGTCGTCGGTCTTGCGGGTTTGGTCGTCGGTGGTGAACACCGAGCGGTGCGTCTCGGCATCGAAGCCAACCACGAGCTCGTGCGCGCGTGCCCGGAGCGCGTCGCACTCCACGCCGGGCACGAAGCCCTCGAGCACCAGGTACCCGTCGCGCTCGAAGCGCTCCCGCTGAGCGGCGCTGAGCACGGGGGTGGTGAGGCGAGGAGGCGCGGACGGCATGGCCTAGTCCTAGCACCCCTCCGCGACTTCATTCTGGCGGGGCATGGGTCGCCCGGCCTGTCAGCGCGCGAGGCGGGCCTGGCGCTCCCACTCCGCCGGGAGGCCGATGTCGAGGAACACGGGGAAGCCGTGGTCGGGATAGGCCGCGAGGATCTTCGCTTTGGCGCGCTCGAGCCCGGCGTCGGGGATAGGCCACGTGGGCCGCTCCTCAGCGACCACCGCGATGACCTTCTGGAGGTATGCACGCTCGGCCGTGAGCAGCTCGGGGCCGCCGCTCTTGCCGCGGCCCGGGTGCACGATGGCGGGCGCGAGGCGCTGAAGCTCCGTGAGGCGGGTGAGCCACTGGTCGGTCTTGCCGATCTCGAGCCACGAGTGCACGCCGTTGCCCACGAGATCGCCCACGAACAGGTGCCGCGCCGGCCGCGCGGGATCTTGCCACTCGAGGGCGACGTGGGCTTCGCTGCACCCTGCACCCATCACGTGGAGCTTGAGCGTGAGCCCTGCCGCGGACAGCTCGGTGGTGGCGGCGCCGAACGACTCCGGCGCGGGCAGCTCTTTCGGGTAGTCGGGCGCGTAGCGGTCGTAGAAGGCGCGGAGGCGCTTCTCGTGCACGCTCGGCAGGAGGTCCTTCACCTGCTTCGAGGTGACCACCTTCACGCCGTGGCGCTGGAAGGTGGCGGTGCCGTTGAACTTGTCGGGGTTCGCGTGGAGCACGACGGCGAGCGCGAACTTCTTGCCTGTCTGGCGCTCCGCCGTCGCGATCATCCGCTCGGCCTCCGACGGGAGAAACTGCGTGTCGACGGCCACGAGGCCCGTGGGCCCCTCGATCCAATAGGACTGGGTCGAGAACCCCCAGGGGCTCGACGTGAGCTCGGTGACCGGGGCGCGGGGCGGCGCGGGCGCGCGGGCCGACGGGCCGCTGCAGGCGGCGAGCGTCGAGGCCAACACGGCCGCCGCCACCCAAGGGGCGAAGCGGTTACTTCTTGTAAAATACACGTGTCTGGCGGGCGGGGATGGTGGCCGAGGGGCCGGCTGCGCCGACCCCGGTGACGAGCTCGTCGAGTTGGCCCCCGGGCAGCCCCGAGACGGTCTTCTCGGAGTCGCTGCGGTTCACCGCCACGTACACAGTGTCGCCCGTGGTGGTGCGCGAGTACACCCAGGTGTCGGCGTCGGCCGAGATCGTGGCGCGCACGCCGCGGCGCGTGGCCGGGTGCTTCGCCCGAATGTCGAGGAGCTTCTTCACGCGGTCGCGGAGGAAGGTCTGGTTCGCGTCGAGGCCCGTCCACTGCATGAAGCGGCGGTTGTCGGGATCGCCCGCGCCGGGCAGGCCGATCTCGTCACCGTAGTAGATGAGCGGCGCGCCGCGGTTCGTGAACAGCACGGCGTACGCGTTGGCCAGGCGCTCGAACGCCTCGCGCTCTTGGGGAATGGTGGGGAGGTTCGACCAAGAGCGGTCCTTGCCGTCGGCGCCCTGGTCGTCGCCCCAGAGGCGGTTGTTGGCGGCCAGGTGGATCACGCGGGGCAGGTCGTGATTGCCAATGAACGTGCTCATGATGGCGTTGCCGCCGTAGAAGAAATCGTTGCCGTTCATGAACGCCGCGAGGTCGTTCATGCCCTGGTACTTGCGCATGACGACCGCCTCGACGAGGTTCTTGCGCAGCGGGAAGTCGAACTGGCCGTCGAGCTTGGTGCCCGGGTCGACGTAGGCCTTCAGCACGTCGCGGTTGCCGAAGTCGTAGGTCTCGCCCACCATGTAGAAGCGCTGCGGGGGGGTCTGCTTCGAGGTGATCTCGGTCTTGATTTGCTGGCGCAGTTGCGTGAGCCACGAGATGTCGACGTGCTTGATGGCGTCGGCGCGGAAGCCGTCGATGTTGAGCTGTTTGGCCCACTCGACCGCGTTGGTCACCGAGTAGTTGCGCGCGTCGGCGTTCGTGTAGTTCCAGTGAGGCAGGTAGTCGGTGAACCAGCAGCGCTCGCGGTCGGGCATCGAGTCCCATGAGCAGCCTTGGCCGCAGAGGCAGTTGCCGCCCCGGCCGTTGTCGTTCGGCCAGAACCACTGCGGGCGCTGCTGGAAGATGCCGCTGTCGCGATGCACGTGCACCATCGCGTAGTCGAAGAGGACCTTGAGGCCCTTGGCGTGCGCGGCGGTGACGAGATCCTTCAGCTCCTGCATGGTGCCGAAGCAGCCCTCCTGCGAGAGGTTGCCCGGGTTGGTGGGATCGTCGATCTGCGGCCAGTAGCCGTGGTAGCCCGAGTACTGGTGCGAGTCGCCGCCGACGCCCGCGCCGACCTTGCTCGTGTTGTTCAGCGGCACGGTGAGCCACAGCGTGTTGACGCCGAGGTCGTTGAAGTAGTTGGCGTCTATCTTCTGCTTGATGCCCGCCCAGTCACCGCCCTGGTAGTTCGCGATGGGGCCGCTCGTGCCGGGCACGTTGCAGTTGTTGCCCGTGTTGCCGTCAAAGAAGCGGTCGACGAAGGCGAAGTAGATGACCGAGTCACGCCAGTCGAACACGCCGGGGGCGACCGCGCCGGGCTCGGCGCAGGTGAACGGCTCGCACGTCTTGCCGGCGAAGGTGTTGTTCGTGTCGTTGCCGACGACGACCGTGGGCTGGGCTGGGTCGTGGAGCCAGGTGGTGCCGTTGACGAAGAACTTGTATTGTACAGGCTTGCCGAACGGGATGCTCGTGGTGGCCTCCCATACAGCGCCGTTCTTCTTCATGGCGACGCCCGCGCTCCAGGTGTCGGGGCCGCCGAAATCGCCCCGCAGCTCGACCGAGGTCTCGGAGCCGCCGGTCGTGGAGCTGTAGGTGAAGGTGTGCGAGCAGGCCTTGAAGTCCTCCGGGCACACGGGCGGGCCGCCCGTGTTGCCGCCCGAGCCGTAGCCGTCACCCGGGCCCGGGTTGGGCGGCGGGTTGAAGGTGCCCGCGTCGGGCGGCGCGCCGTAGTCCTTGTTCTGCGCGGATTCGCTGCTGCAGGCGGCGAGCGACGCGGAGAAAGCGTAGGCGGCGGTCAGGGGGAGCGCGGCGGCGGCGAAGCGGCTAAAAAGCATGGGGCTCGGAGGAGATGCGGGGGGCGAGAGTGTGGCGAGGCGGCGAGGACCGCCTGGAGCATGAACCGGCGCCGCCGAATGTCAACTCAGGACAGAGTCACGCCGCGTGGAGGGGTCGCTCACGGACAGCTCGGCTCGATGTTGGAGAGCAGGAGCGCGGAGTACGCGGGGAGCTCCACGGTGCCGGCGGCCGCCAGCGTGCGCGGCTGCCCCGTGAGGAGATCGCGGTACGCGCCCGGAGGGATCTTCGCGACCGCCAGGTCGAGCGGGCCGAGGGGCTCGCGCGAGAGCACGACGACCACGCGCTGATCGCCCGGGAGCTCCCGCGCGAAGACGAGCCGCTCGGCGTCCGCGTAGAGGCTCACGTAGGTGCCTCGGCGGAGCGGCTCGGAGCAGGCGCGCGCCCGCCCGAGGGTGCCCACATACGCTCGCAGCTCTTTCTGCTCGGCCGTGAGGGCGGCCTCGGCCGGCAGCACGCGGCGGCAGTCGGGGTCGGACTTGCCCGCGAGCGCCACCTCGTCGCCGTAATAGACGACCGGCACCCCGGGGAGGGAGAACACCGCCGAGAAGCCCAGGCGCTGCTTCGAGAGGACGGCCGCGTCGAGCACCTCCTTCGCGGGCTCCCAGGTGTCGCCGCTCGCCGTGCCCGCGCTGACCGAGGCGAAGCGCGAGACGTCGTGGTTGCCGAGCATCACGCCCATCACCGCGCCGGCGCCGCCCCAGGCCTTCTCGCTCTCGCGCATCGAGGCGTCGATCGCCGCGAGCCCGGCGCCTCGCGCGTCGGTCGGCGCGCCCGCGCGCTTCTCGGCGATGGCCTCGCGCAGCGTCCACATGAGGGGGAAGTGGAACGTGCCGTCGAGCCCGAAGGGGCCAAGATCGCGCCGCAACAGGTTGTAGGCGCCGGGGCCCGTGAAGTTCTCGCCGAGCACGAGGAGTGGGTTGCCAGGGTGGGCGAAGCGCCGACGGGCGAGGTTCGCGATGCGCCTCGTGGCGGCGCGCGGGGTCATGGGCACGGCGTCGATGCGGAACCCGTCGGCCTCGAAGCGGTCGAGCCACCACACTGTGTCGTCCGTCGCGGTCCGAGCGAGCTCGGGGTTCGACCAGTCGAGATCGGGGAGGTAGGGGGCGAACCAGCACGTGTCGATGTGCGTGGCCCAGTCGCAGTCGCGGACCCCGCACACGCACGCGGCGTCGCCGTCGACGAAGTCCCGCCGCTTGGCGTATGGGTGGGCCTCGTGGACGTGGTTGGGGACCACGTCGAACAGCACACGAACGCCGCGGGCGTGGGCCTCGCGGACGAGGGTGTCGAGCCCCTCTTCGCCGCCAATTCGGGGGTCGACGCCGCGGGGCGCGATAGGCCAGTAGCCGTGGTAGCTGGAGTACGACCGGCCGTCGCTGCCGGGGTATTTTCCCTCCGGGTTGAGGTACACGGGAGAGAGCCAGAGCGTGTTTGCCCCGAGCCGCTCGAAGTACCCGTCGCGGAGCGCCTGGGTGACGCCGCCGAGCGTGCCGCCCGCGCGATCGGCGGGCGTGGCGGGCGGCGCGAGCGGGCCCGCGGGGCCACGGAAGCGGTCGAGCACGACCTGGTAGATCACCGTGTCGCGCGTGTCGTAGGGGCGGGGCTCGACCCACGCCGTCGCCCGCGCGGTCTCCGCCGGAGCGCCGTCGGCGGCGGTGGCCGAGAGGGTGAAGAGCGCCTTCCCGCGGGGCAGGCCGCGCAGCGGGAAGCGCACCTGGCCGGTCGCCGGATCGCCCTCGCCGCGCAGCGTGGCGCCGTCGCGGGTGGTGGCCGCGAGGGTCGACGGGGCGAGGCGCGCGGGCTCGCCGCCCTCGTGCCTCGCGAGGAACGTGGCGCGGATCTCGCCGTCGCCGCGGGCGTCGACCGACACGGCGTCCACGCGCAGCGCCGGTTTCGTGCAGTCTGCAACTTCGACGAGCGTGACCTCGCGGCCCTCGGCGAACGCGGTGGTGGGCACGTTGCGGTCGGTGAGGGGGACGCCGTCTTCGTAGATGAGGTACCGCTGTTCGCCGGGAGGCAGCGTGAGCGTGAGGGCGCGCCACGCGTCGCCCACGGCCTCGGGTTCGGCGCCGGGGCGCTTCCACCCGTTGAAGTCGCCGACGATCTCGACGCGCGCGCCGCGGCTGGCGGGCAGGTGCCAGATCGTGGTCTCGCAGGAGCGCTCCTCGGGTGCCGACGGACTCGATGCGCATCCCGCGAGGCCGCTCGCCAGCCCGCTCGCCAGGACCACGCGGCCGACGAGGCCGACGAGGCCGGCGGGGAGGGAGCGACACGCGGCGCGCACCCCGAACACATGCGATGCGGCGCGCCGAACGTCAATCCTGACACGGGCTCGGACGGAGGTTTCGTTGACGGCCAACCGACTTGCCGACAGTAGACTCTCCCAATGCCGTCCCCCACGACTCCGCAGTTCGTCGACTCCAAGCTCGAGCTCGAGCGCGTCCGCCTGTACGTCGAGCGCGGCGAGCCGGTGCTCCTCCTCGGGCCGACGGGCTGCGGGAAGACCACGCTCCTCGCGGCGATCGCGGCCGAGCTAGGGCGTCGCGTCGTCCCTGTCACCGGCGGGCCGAGCCTCACCGACGCCGACCTGCTCGGCGGGTACCTCTTCGCCCACGACGCCATGACCTGGCACGACGGGCCGCTCGTCTACGCCGTGCGCCACGGATTGCCGTTCTTCTTTGACGAGATCGGCAAGACGAGCGAGGGCACCCTGCGCCCGCTGTATCCCCTCCTCGACGATCGCCGCGAGCTGCACCTCGTAGGCAAGCTCGGCCGTGAGCCGGAGATCGTGCACGCGGCCCCGGGGTTCTGCTTCGTCGGGGCGTACACTCCGCGCGAGCTGGGCTCGTTGCCCGAGGCGTTCCTCCAGCGGTGCCGGGTCGTCCGCCTCTCTTACCTCGCGCCCGGCGAGGAGGTGAGCCTCCTCGTGGATCGGACTGGGATCCCGCGCGAGGACGCGCAGTACCTCGTCGACGTGGCCCACGTGCTCCGCAGCGGCGCCGAGGAGCGCCGCTGGCGATCGCCGAGCACGCGGGCGCTCCTGCTGGCCGCGCGCGCCTCGAAGAGCGGCGTCGCGCGCGAGTGGGTGGTGCGTGAGTCGCTCCTCGATCCTCTCGAGCTCGGCGACCGCGACGCGCGGACCGTGCTCTCCACGCTCGAGGCGAAGGGGCTCTCCTTCGAGCCGGGCGAGAAGCTCCCGACGATCGAGGCCGATCCGGGCGACGCGATTGAGCCGTTCGACGTGGGCAGTCAAGTGGAGCCGGCCGAGCAGGCCGAGGCTCATGACGGCTGACCCTCCGGCCGACACGCCCGAGGATCCGGAGCAGGCCCAGCCGCCCCTCGAGGTCCGCGATCCAACGCTCGCGCGCGCCCTCCACGTGCTCCGGTCACGCCATCCGCTCGACGAGGACCGCTGGCGCGCCCTCGAGCCGAGCTTCCTCGCGCTCGTCTCCGGCGCAGAGGGGAAGGGAAGGGCCACGAACCTGGGGCCCTCGTTCGCGTGCTTCAGCCTGCTGCTCGGCCACGGTCACGACGCCCCCGACGGTCTCCTCGCGACGACGAATCACCCGCGCCTCCTCGCGCCGCTCCTCGAGCTCGCCACCGCGAGGCTGTGGGGCGAGCTGTGCGCGGCCCTCCGCGTGGGGGCGAAGACGCGGCACGACGCCGTCCTCGCGGAGCTCCTCGAGCGCGAGCGCGAGGCCTCGAAGCGTCGCAGCGCGGCGCAGGTCACGCTCACGAAGGTGCTCCCGTCGCTCGAGTGGGCGCTCCCGAGCCTGATCCCGCTCCGCGCGCGGGTGGCGATACGCGCCGAGGCGCCTGGCGAGAGCGACCCCCGCGGGATGAGGGCATACACCGACGGTCGAGACATCTACTTGCCGTCGCGGATCGCGCTCTTCGAAAGCCCCCGGCACAACGAGCTAGCCTATGTGCGCCTCCTCGTCCACGAGGCGCTGCACCTCTCCGGGGGCAGCTTCGAGGAGGGGGCGTGCCAACAGGCCGCTCGCCACGTCGTGAGGCGGCTCCGCGAGCACGGGCACCTCGCCGACAACCTCCCGCGCTCGTCGCGCTACCCCAACACACTGCGGGGCGTCACCGAGCTCTTTGGCGAGAGCGGCGAGCTCTTCTTCAACCTCTTGAATTGCGTCGAGGACAGCCGCGTCGAGCGCCGGATCCCAGCGCTGCTCCCTGGCTTCGTGGCCGCGGTCGCTTACGTGGATCAGGGCGCGCGCGCGCTCGCTCGGCCGGCGGTGTTCGGGAGCTCGCTGATCCAGCTCCTTCAGGCCGTGCTCGTCGAGCTCGCGGGGCGCACCGCGAAGCCGCCGGCGGCTTACGCTGCCTCGTTCACAGAGGTGCGCGCGACGCTCGCCTCGTTTCGCGCGCTCGTGTCGCCGACCCTCGCAGAGTCGATCGTGGCCGCGACCGACCTCTGCCTCTGGTTCGTGAGGCACGTCGGGCCGGGCGATCGCGCGCAGCTCGTGTCGGAGCTCACGCGCCGCCGCCCGGTGCCACAAGAGAGCTACGAGCGCCGCGTCGACCTCCGACCGCTCGGTCGCCGCGAACCGGCCGAGGTGCGTCCTCGCATGAACCTCGACATGTTCTCGTCGCTCTCCACAGAGGGCGAGATCGTCCCCGAGTACGACTTCTGGAAGGCCCGCGTCCGCGAGGACGGCGCGAGCGTCGAACTGCACGTGTGGGACCCTCGCCGTGCGGGCGTGGTGGGGCGCGCGGTGCGGAGCGAGGTGGCCGTCGCGACCACGCGCCCGGTGGCGTCCTCGTCGTTCCGCATGAGCGGCGCGCGCCTCTCTCCGACGAGGCTCGTGCGGCTCCTCGCGACGAAGCGCGCGGGCGGCGCGGTGGACGGCCGGGTGTTCCGCGGTCGGGAGATCCAGGCGACCGACGTGCAGGCGACCGTGGTCGTGGATCTCAGCGTCTCGATGGTTCACTACCGCCCCGACGGCGCGCGGCCGCTCGAGCGCGCGGTCGGCTGGATCGAGGACCTCGCGACTCAGCTCGGCGACGGCGCCCCGCTGGCGATCTACGGGTGCATCGACGGCGGCCCCGAGAAGGTCCGCATGTTCCGCGTGAAGGAGCGCGGCGCGCCCCTCACGCGAGAGACGCTGGAGTCCTTCCACGGCTATGGACACGGCGGCTTCCGCATGGGCGCCGTGCTGCGCTGGCTCGCCAAGAAGAGCGTCGAACGGACTCGTGTGTTCTTGCTGACCGACACGGGGAGTCACTACGTGACGCGTGGGATGCGGCACGTGTGGAAGTTCGAGGACCTCGAGACCAAGCTCTGCTTCGACTGCCCGCGGCCTGGGAGCACGTGCGATCTCGAGAGGCCCTTCCCGGACGAGCTCTGGCTCGCCAAGAACGGCGCCGTCTTCGAGCCCGTAGAGTACGAGGTCGAGGACATTCGACACGCGCTCGGGAGCACCTCCCATATCCTCGATCCGCACGTGGTCCTTCTCACGGAGAACTGGGGGGACGCGCTCTGCGATCACACGTTTGGCCCGCTCGGCTGGTCGAAGGTGTGAGCACGCGCGGCGCGCCGGCTTGGACGCGAAGAGCGCGAGAATTCGTGAAGGAGCGCGTCGCTACTTCGAGGACCGAAGTTGGCGATCAGCCACACCGGCTGGTCCGCCGCGTCGAGTCCCCAGAAGATGCGATGGGTGGTGAAGCGCTCGCCCACACTAGTCCCCTGGAGTCGTGGTTCGTATCAGCAGTCCGGTCTTCGGTGTCATGCCGAGGAGCGATGGGGTGCCCCGTTTTCGGCGGCGGCGGGCCCGTCCTCAACTCGGACGTCGTTCCGCGCGGTGGAGGCGGCGCTTTGCGCTCAGGGGACAGTGGTTTCGGGTGTGACCGCGCGAGAACGCCGACCCTCGAACATGAGTATCCTCCCATCGCCGCCGAAGACGGGACACCCCCTCGCTCCCCTGTGGCGAAAGGCCGAGCCGCGCGACTTCTGGAAGGGATCACGCTTCCAGGAGACTAGGCCAATCACGTTGGAGTCGAGCACGCCCGGGACCTCCTCCCACCCCCTCCCAGCGGGTGACCACGCGGTCGCCAAAGCGCAGGCAGAGCGCATCGAGCCCCGCGGTCGTGCCCTCGAACTGGTCGTAGTGGGCAAACACCTCGGCGGTGCCCTTGCCCACCGTGCGCGCCGCGGGCCAGGCACGCCAGTGCGCGCGCGCAGCGGTGGTTGGCTTTGGTCTTGGCAGGTCGTCGTTCGCGATTTTCTGTGACAGGAGACTGGGCGTCGGAGCGCCGGGTAGCGGGCCCCAGCCGAGCGGGAGAGATCCCGACGGCCGAGGGCGTCGAGAGGGGTTTTGCATACGGCCACCTTCGCGTGGCAGAAAGCTGAATCTACCAATGCGCTTCCTCCACCCCGCCCACGACGAACAGCTCGAGCTCTCCACCGAGGACGTGTTCCTCACGCCCGGCTACTTCGACGGCGCCTCGCGCCTCGAGACCGACCTCACTCCGCCGGACTTTCCGGGCGGCGCGCACCCGATCGTGTCGGCGAACATGAACGCCGTGACGGGCAAGCGCATGGCGGAGACCATGGCCCGCTTCGGTGGGCTCGGCGTCCTGCCGCAGGACATGGACCTGGACACGGTGGAGCGCATCGTTCGCCACATCCACGCGGCCGATCCTCGCTACGACACGCCCCTTTCGGTCTCGCCGCGCGCGACGCTGCGTGACGTGCAGGGCATCATCCGCAAGCGCTCGCACGACCTCGTCGTGGTGGTGGACGACGAGCGGCGACCGCTCGGGCTGGTAACGCAGGCCGATCTCCGCGACCGCGATCAGTACACCCCCGCCGCGCGCCTCATGTCCAAGCGCCTCGTCGCGCTGCGCGCCGGGCTCTCGAACCGCGACGCCTTTCTGCTCATGGAGGAGGCCCGCGTGAAGGCGGCGCCCGTGCTCGACGACGAGGGCCGCTTGCTCGGTGTGCTGACGCGGGACGACGCGGTCCGGCTCGAGCTGCTCCGGCCCGCGCTCGGGCCGACGGGCACCCTGATGGTGGGCGCCGCGATAGGCATCTCCGCGCAGGCGCCCGACGTGGCGGCGAGGCTGCTCGAGCTGGGCGTCGAGGTCCTCGTCGTCGACACCGCGCACGGCCACCAGCGCCGCATGCTGGAGACCCTGCGGGCGGTGCGCCTCGTCGTGGGCGCCGCCGTGCCCCTCGTCGCGGGCAATGTATGCACCGCGGAGGGGACGCGCGCGCTCATCGAGGCAGGCGCCGACATCGTGAAGGTCAACGTGGGGCCCGGCGCCATGTGCACGACGCGCATGCAGACCGGCGCGGGACGCCCGACGTTCACCTCCGTGCTCGCGTGCGCCAAGGCCGCGCGCGCCCTCGGCAAGCACGTGTGGGCCGACGGCGGCGTGAGGCACCCGCGCGACGTGGCGCTCTACCTCGCGTCCGGCGCGTCGCGCGTGATGGTGGGCACCGCGCTCGCTGGCACCTACGAGAGCCCTGGCGACGTGAAGGAAGACCGCGACGGCCTGCTCTACAAGGAGAACTACGGCATGGCGAGCGGCCGCGCGGTGAGCGAGCGCACCGCCGACCATGACGCGTTCGAGCGGGCGAAGAAGGGTTTCTTCCGCGAGGGCATCTCGAGCTCCCGCATCTACATGCGCGAAGGGCAGGAGAGCGTGGGCGCGATCCTCATCGACGTCATCACGGGCGTGCAGTCCGCGTTCACCTACGTGGGAGCGCGCACGGTCGACGAGCTGCACGAGCGCGCGGTGGTCGGCGTGCAGACCGCGGCGGGCTTCGGCGAGGGGACACCGCACGGCGCCGTCCGTCGCTAGTCCCCTGGAAGAGGATTCGCTAGCAAAAGAACCCCGCTCGTGATCAAACTTAGCTAGTAGAGGACATGAAGGATAAGTCCCTATCACGACCTGCCGGGCACACGAGGCCCGTCGAGCGGGTGAGTCAGCTCGCCATGGTCCGCTGACCCCCACTCCCGAGCAAACATGGGCCCGTTCGGCGTCGAGCCGCTGCGGCGCGAACATGAAGTCGCCCCCCGCGACGTCGTCGCCCGCGGGCGGGGCGCCGCGATGTTCAGCCGGCGGTCGTCACCAGGCGAGCGTCTGCGGGTCGATGGTCACGTCCCCAAGCTGCCGCGCGTCAGTCCCGTCGACCCTGGCCGTCCAGATGATCTTGCCCAGGTTGTAGACGATCTTGCCTCCGTCGGCGGAGACCTTCACGCGCTCCACGAGCAGGTTTCCCAGCACGCCGAGCCCGCTGAGCTCGACGGGCGCCGCGCCGTCCGACCTCGCCGCGAAGAGCTTGCTCTGGCGTAGGCCGCCACCGCCGATGACCTCCGCCCCCAGCAGGAAGGCGTCGCCGATCCATGGCGCGAACGCACCGTTTCCGTTGCCGCCAGCGAGCGCGCCGGGAGCGGTCACCGTGCGAGGAGCCGTCAGCGTGGGTGACGCGATTTGGTAGCTCGTCGGGCTGATGGCGGCGGCCCACACGACGCTCCCGTCCCGCGTGTAGAGCGGCCCATTGACGGGGTTCGACGCGCCGCCCACCGAGGTCGAGCCCACCTCGGCGCCGTCGGTGGTCGAGACGACCTTCACGGAATAGGTGGTCCCGTCGATGTGCCAGACCGCGAGGCGGCCTCCATCGGCGGAGAGTGGGCTCGTGCCGACGCGGAAGAGCGCCGCCCCCGTCGTGCGGTACACGGTCTGCTCCCCCGAGCCGTCGAAGCGCGCTCGGCGGAGGTCGGCGAAGCCCTGGTTCCCCACGCCACCGGCGGCCCCGTAGAGCACGGTGTCGTTGTCGGCCCAGCCGATGAACACGCCGGGCAGAGTCGCGACCTTCGCGTTCGCGCGGTCGTAGACGGTCGACGTGGTCGCCCCGAAGCCGCCCGTCGTGGCCACGCGCTTGCGATCCGGGGAGAGGCGCACGCGGAGCGCGTTCTTCAGATCCGCGTCGACGACCACGGGCGCACCGCCGGCGATCGGCAGATACGCGAACCCGAACGCGTTGCTGTAGTATACACGATCTTGTGCGCCCCCGCTCGGCGGGGCGTCGGCGGGGGCGTCGGCGCTCGCGTCTGCGGGTGGAGTGGGCGGCGCGTCGGCGCCGGCGTCGGCCCCCGGAGTGGGCGTCGTGCCGGTCGACGTGCCCGTGGGGGTGGGCCCCGCCTCGGCCGCACTGCCTGCCGGCTCGCTCGAGCAGCCCGCGAACGGCACGAGGCCCGACGACAGCAGCAGCAACCCCCACGCCACGCCCCTGGGCTTCATGGCCTCATCTTGGCGCAGGGCGACGGGAGGCTCTTAACCGATATCAAAGATCGCACGCTGGTTGGCCGCACTCCGTCCGCGGGGGTGCGCCCATGCGTCTATCTGCGATCCCCCGCGGCTCGCCCCCCCCGCGCTGGCGCCCGCGGCTACGAGTCGGCGCGCCCCGTCGGATCCTCGAGCGCCTCCCGGAGCGTCGCCAGCGCCCGCATGCAATAGAAGCCGTCGTTCGCCCGCTCGTCGAACGTGAAGAACAACTGCACCGCGTCTCGGACGACGGGGGCGCCGCCCTCGATGAAGATGTGCTTCTTCACCGCGCCGACGACGCAAAACAGATGCGCGTTCCCCCACTCGAACAGGTGGTGGTACGTGCGGTCGATCCCCACCGATCCGAGATTGGCCACGAAGCAACTGCAGAACAAGGGGTCCGTGGCGATCATGGCGCGCGGCAGCAGGTTCCATCGGTCGAGGAGGCGCCCGGCCGCCAATATGGCCCGCAGGAGAAAGGCGGGGAGCGCGGCGAGGACGCGCGCCTCCTTGTCCACGGGGCGCGGCGGGCCCGTGCGGCCCTCGCCCACGCCGCCCGTGACGCGGGCGACGCTGTCCGCCAAGGCCGCGCCCTGTGGGAACTCGGCCTTGATCGTGAGCAACGGCGCGCGCTCGTCGAAGCTCTTCTTGGCGGCGAACGAGAGCCACACGCCGCGTCGCTGGTAGAATCGCCCACCCGAGACAAACCGGTTCAGGCCAGGCTTCTCGTGCAACACGCGCGCTAGGCCGTGCAGCACGAGGTGGAACAACGTGGCCTTGGGCGCGTCGCCCCGCGCTGCGTTGAACTCGGCGAGGAACGGCAGCGTGCGGCTCAGGTCTACGGTCATCTCATGGAGGACGAATGACTCGGTGCGGCCCGGCATCAGGTGAGGCATCAGGGCGCGGACCCGGTGAACGTCGCGCAGCAGGTCGCCGTCGGGCCGGGAGAAGAGCGGCATGCACGCGAACGTAGCACGGCGCCTGCTCCAGCCCGCGCGCGCCCCATCCACACCCGACCCAAAAACCGAGCGCGAAGCTGTCTGCGACGCACTCCCCTGGCACCCGAAGCGCGAGGTCCGCCCCGCACGGCGGCCCGTGCTCAGAGCCCGGCGAGCGCGGCGCGAAGCTCCTGGCGCTGGGCCTCGTTCAGCGTGCGGTCGAGCTCGTCCAGGATCGCGGCTTCGTCCTGCGCGTGCCGGGCATAGAGCTCTTCGAACCGCGCGAACAGCTCGCGGCACGCGGTGAGCTCCTCGTCGTGCGCTCCGCTGAGGCGCCCCACCGCATGGGCGAGGCGACTCACCGTGCCACAGGTCGCGTCGTGCGACGCTTGCAGCGTTCGCGCGCGCGGCTCGAGATCCGGCGCGTTCGCCGCGACGAACGGGAAGAGCCCCTCCTCTTCGCGTGCGGCGTGCGTGACGAGCTCGTCCAGGAGCTGCTCGATCGCGGCGACGAGCGCGGACCACCCGTCCTCGCCCTCATCGCGCGCGGCGAGTCGCGCCCGGACGACGAAGACGAGCTCCGTCAGCTGTCGATGGTCGTGCGTGAGCTCCTCGATCGGGTCGTTCGGTCTCATCCACCGAAACTTGCGCCGACCGCCGCCGAAAGGAAAGCCTCGTCGTCCGTCTCCAGAGGGTGCCACGCTTGGCATCGGTCGGGTCCGCGTGCGAGGCTCTGTCATGAGCCGCGACGAGGTGTTTCACGTTCGAGGGGCGCTCCCGATTCCTGCCGGGCATCGGGTGGAGGTGTCCACCTTTGCGCTGAACGGCGCGCCGCAGCCGTTCGACCCGCTCGTGCGGGATCTGACCACCGGCGTCGTCTACGCGCGCACTTGGCACTACGATCGCGACACCACGGACGTGACGATGTTGCCGATGACCGTTCGCGCGGATTTGCAGCTCGCGTCGCGAGTCGAGGGTCAGGTGCGTGGCGTCCGCATCGTTTCCGGGCTCTGCCCTGGCGAGTCGGGACGGAGTGGATTGGTCTCTACCCTGCTCGTGGCCGTCGAGGGCTAGTCCCCTGGATCGGTGATTTTCATAGCACGCCTCGGCGGGTTGCTTCGCCGGAGCATCGGAGCATCGGAGCGGTGGAGCCATGCGCGAGCCCAAGCAGGTGAGCACCGGAACGGTCGAGCCATGCGCGAGCAGAACGGAGGCGAGCGAGGCGAGCGAGGCGGGCCGAGGTTAGAACGCGCAGTTGACCCGCACGGGCGTAGAGCGCGCCGTGGTGGCCGGCAGGCCCGCGCCCGTGAGCGCCACGCTCACCGTGACGTCCGAGTTGCATGGCAACGTCGCGCATTGCGCCGCGGGCACCGCCGAGGTGGGGCGCTTCACGAAGGCGCCCGTCCCTGTCTGCCCCGCTGTGAGCGGGCCGATCGAGACCGCCGCGGTGAAGTCGAACGTGGTGAGCAGCGCGCCGGCGGCGCTTCGAATCTCGCCGCGGCTGCCCGCGATGGGGCCGACGGTGCCAGGGGTGCTGTTCGTCACGTCGATCGAGCCCGACAGCGAGATGGGATCCTTCGGGACGATTGGCATGCAATTCATGAACAAATTCGTAATTTTGACCGACGCTGTCACCGCGCCCGCGTCGGGGGGAGCGGCGTCGACGGGGGGAGCGGCGTCGACGGGGGGAGCGGCGTCGACGGGGGGAGCGGCGTCGACGGGGGGAGCGGCGTCGGGCGCGCTCGAGTCGCGGGGCGTCGCGGCGTCGGGCGGAGGGGCGGCGTCGCCGGTCGCGGTGTCGGGTGCGCTCGCGGCGTCGCTCGGCCCAACGGTCGGTGCGGTTGTCTCCGGGATGGGCTCGGAGCCGCAGCCGACCGACACGGTGGCGGTGACGGTCGCCAGGAGCGTCGCGGCGAGGGCGGCGAGGGCGCGGGTTCTCATGCCGTCGAGGTTAGCTCATTCAGCCGCGTCGCGCCGCTTCGCCGCGGGGTCGAGGCCGAAGCGCGCTGGCTCCTTGGCGACGAAGGCCACATAGTCCTCGCTCGGGAGGTGCGGCTCGAGCTCCCCGCTCTCGATCGCCTTCTCGAGGGCGCGCTTGATGTCTCCGATGACCCGCGACGGGGGCAGCCCGAAGGCCTTCATGACGAAATCTCCCACGCCCTTGGGCAGAGGCGGCTGCACGGCGTCTTCGGCCGCGAGCCGCGTGATGCGCGCCGCGAGCTCCTCGATCTGGCTGAGGCCCTTGCGCTTCTTCTCGGGGCGCTTCGTCGTGATGTCGGCCCGCGCGAGGCACAGCAGGTCTTCGAGGTGCACCCCGAGCTCCCGCGCGAAGCGGCGCACGGCGCTGTCGGTCCACTCGGGATCGTATTGGTTGGCGCGGAGGTGGTGGAGCACGAGCCAGCGCACGGTGTCGCGGAGCGCCTGCTCGGGCGTGAAGAGCGCGAGCCGCCGCTCGGCCTTGTCGAACATGCGCGCGCCCACCTCCGCGTGCCCCAGAAAGTGCACCTTTCCCTCCGGGCTGATGCTGCGGGTCTTCACCTTGCCGATGTCGTGGAACAGGGAGGCCCAGCGCACCTCGAGGCGCGGCACGGCCTGGCGCACCACCTGCTTCGTGTGCTTCCACACGTCCTTGTGGCGCCACTCGCCGTCGCCGAAGCCGACCAGCGCGTGCACCTCCGGGAAGATGGCGCCGAGGGCGCCGTTCTCGAGGAGGGTGTCGAGGCCGAGCTCAGGGTCGGCGCCCATCACGACGCGGTCGAGCCGGGCTCGCACGGCCACCCGGTCGAGCTTCGCGGCCTCGCGCAGATCGTCGGGCGATACGAGCAGCAACGTGCCCGCGCGGACGCCACGCTCGGCGGCGTCGGCGGCCTGCTCGAGCGCGTCCATCGCCGCGTCGATCGACGGCCCCGCGGCGGGAGGCGCGGCGTTCGCGGTGTTCATGGCGCCACCTCGCCGTTCGCCCCTTCGGGGCTCACTCTCAGGTTCGGGTCCGAGGGCATGGGGTGCGGGGGTGTAGTGCAACGACGCCCGTTCGGCAACGACACTGTCCGTGCGCGGCCGAAGACCTCTTGCCCAATTGGTGGTTCGTGACAGAGTCGTCAGAACCATGGGTCCCCGAGCTGCCGCCTCCGCCGTCGCGCTTTCCTTCGTCGCTCTCGCCCTCGGGGCTTGCGGCGGCGCTGTCGCCACCGACCTGTTCTCGGGGCCCGGCGGAGATCCCAGCGCCACGCCGACGTCGACCCCGACCGGGACCACCACCGGCACCGTGCCCCCCGCGCCGACCGGCACCGTCACGCCCACCTCCACGACTCAGCCCACCGATCCGCCGCCGCCGCCGCCGCCGCCGCCGCCGGTAGACGCGGGGCGCCCCGACGCGCGCGTCGACTCTGGCACCCCCGACGCGGGCCCCGACGCGAGCACCGACGCGGGCGGGGGCCCTGGCATCACGTGCGGCCCCGGCCTGTCCTGTGGGCTCACCCAGACCTGCTGCGCCGTGTACGTGATCCCGAACTACCGCTTCGAGTGCCGAGCGGGCACGGCGGCGACCTGCCCCAACCCGTCGACCGACATCCACTGCGACAGCTCGGAGGACTGCCCCACCTCGGCGCGCCTCTGCTGCGGCGACAAGGCCGTGAGCGGCACGTACTACAACGCGCTCACCTGCAGGAGCAGCTGCACGGGGAACGACGTGGTCTTCTGCGATCCGGCGTCGCCCGCGACCAGCTGCCGGACCGGGCAGAAGTGCGAGGCCTCCACGATCCTGAAGGGCTTCCACTACTGCGACTGACGCGGGGCGCGCGCGGCGGCCGAGCGCGAGGCGCTCCAATAGCTGAGCTAGCGAACGCGGCGCCTCTTCTTCGGCGCGTCGTTCGTCGTCGCGACGTTCGTGTCGGCGTACTCGTCATCGTCTCTCTCGGTGGCCCCGGGGCCCGCGCGCACGACCCGCACCCTGCCGCTCGTGGCGTCGACCCGCACGCGCGGCCCCTCCGCGGCGTTCGCCGGCGCAGCGGTCCGCGCGCCCGCGAACGTGTCGATGAGCGCGGGCGCGCGCCGGAGCAACGTCCGGAGGACGGCCCCTTTCTGCCAGGTGACGAAGAGCAGCGCCGCGAGCGAGCCGAACATCACGAGGGGGATCTGCGCGTGGAGACCGAACGGTCGCAGGAGCAGCGGCACGATCACCCAGCCTAGCCCCCACATCGTCCACATCAGGCGACGCAGGCTCTTCACGGCCGCGTCCTCTGCGGCGCGATCGGGCGCCGTGGGGCTCGCGGAGCGCGGCGGCGCCTGACTTGGTCGCGGGCCCGGGAGCGGCCCGCCGCCCGCGAGGGCCTCGCCGACGCTCTTCGCTCGTGCGCGGGGATCGGGCTCGAGCATGCGCTCGAGGGCCACCACCAGGTCCGGGCTCACGCGATCGCCGAGCGCCCCCCGCACGTCGACCCGGAGCCCGTCGTGCGGCAGGGTCTCCGGCTCCCGTCCCGTAAGAGCCGCGAGAGCGGTGGCGCCCACGGCGTACACGTCGGTGCTGGCCTGGGCGCGTCCCTGAAACTGCTCAGGGGCCATGTAGCCTGCGGTCCCCACCACCGTGCTCGCGCCCTTGCGCAGCAGCAGCTCGGCGACCGCGCCGAAGTCGACGAGCACGTAGCTCCCGTCGGGCCGGCGCACCACGTTCCGCGGCTTGATGTCGCGATGAACGACCGGCGACGCGCGCCCGTGCAAGTAGGTGAGCGCGCTGTCGGAGCTCGCCAGGAAGCGGCGGACCTCTGCCTCGTCGAGCGCGCCGTCGCGCTGCCTCACGGCCTCCATCGTCTCGCCGAGGATCTTCTCCATCACGAGGTACAGCGCGCCGTCCTCCTCGAAGTGCTCGATGTAGGTGGGCACGAGCGGGTGGTCGAGCGTCGAGAGGACACGGGCTTCGCGCTCCGCGAGCTCGACGTCCTTCCACCCTCGGGCTCCGCGCACGTCGAAGCGCTTGATCGCCACCGCGCGCCCGTTCTCGAGGTCCGCTGCGTCGTAGGTGACTCCCTGCGCTCCCTCGCCTAACAGGCCGTGCGGGGCGTACCGTCCACCCCGAAGCCGCGCCGGAACATCCATTCCACGGCCCATAGCAAACGCCGCGCGCCCGAGCCATAGCGGCCACGCCCTCGAGGGTGGCGCGTGGCTCGAGCGGGCCCGCTGAGCGGACCCATTGAAAACCGCAACAGTGTCGGGCTCTTGGGTGAGGTCGGGCGCGAGGGTAGGCTCAGGCCTTGGGAAGATCGAGCCGGGCCGCGCTGCCGAGCTCGTGGCGCGACGGCGGCGGCGGCGGGAGGATCGAGCCGTCGTCTTGGAAAGCCTTCAGCTCCTCGCTGACCTTGCGCAGGTACTGCTGCTTCACGTGGAAAGGCAGAAACGCGCTCTTGAAGCCGGACAGGATGACCGCCTTCAGATCGGCGATCGTGAAGCCGAGCTGCGTGTGGCACAGCCACAGCTCTTTGCTGACGGTGGTGTCCGTCACCAAGCGATTGTCGGTGTTCACCGTGACCCGCAGCCCGAGGGCCTTGTAGAGCTTGATCGGGTGGCTGGGGAGATCGCGGATCGCGTTGGTCTGGACGTTCGAAGAGGGGCAGCACTCGAGGGCGATGCGGTGATCGTTCACGTAGTGGAGCAAGTCGCCGTTCTCGCGAAGGCGGCACCCGTGCCCGATGCGGTGGGCGCCGCACACGTGGATCGCCTGGGCGATCGACTCGGGCCCATAGGCCTCGCCCGCGTGGATGGTGACGTTGATGTTGTTGTCACGCACGAGCTGGAAGGCCTTGCGGTGGTGCTTGGCCGGGTTGTCGTATTCGGCGCCCGCGAGGTCGAAGCCGACCACCCCGCGGCCCTTGTAGGCCACGGCCAGCTCGGCCATCTCGAGAGAGCTCTCGGGTGACACGTTGCGGATGCCGCAGATGATCACCGCCGACTCGATGCCGAGACGCTCCTGCGCGGCGCGGAGGCCCTCGAGCACGGCCTCGACGACCGCCGTGAGCTTCAGCCCCCGCTGGGTGTGCAGCATGGGGGCGTAGCGCACCTCCATGTAGCGGACGTTCTCGCGCGCCGCGTCCTCGGCGAGCTCGTAAGCGATGCGCGTGAGCGCGTCGGCGGTCTGCATCACGCGGAGCGTGACGTCGAACGCCTTTAGGTAGTCGACGAGCGACTCGCAGTTCTGGCCGATGTTCATCGCCGCGCGGAGGCGGTCTTCGTCGTTCGCCGGAAGCTCGACGCGCTGCTTCTCGGCGAGGTCGAGGATGGTCGAGAGGCGCAGCGAGCCGTCGAGGTGGACGTGGAGATCGGTCTTGGGGAGTCGCTCGATGAGCTCCAGAGGAATCGTCTTCGACATGGCGGACGCTTAGCACGGGCGCGCCGGGATGGATCGCTGGATGAGCCGCGCGTTCTCCGGAAGTTGCGTGGTGGCCCTGATAGGCCGTTCACGCGTCGATCAGAGGCAGGGACCGTCCCCGGCGGTCGCGGCGACCTCGAGCGAACGGCCGTCGGTCCTGACCGAGACGGTGCCGAGGCAGTCGGTGCGGAGCAGCGCGATCCCTCGCCCGCGGAAGCGCTCGGTCGTCACCGGGTGCGGGTGCCCGTAGCGGTTGCGCCCGCCGCACGAGGCCACCGCCAGGTGGGGCGCGACCGCGTCGAGCAGCGCGTCACCCGACGACGTCCGGCTGCCGTGGTGCCCCACCTTGAGCACGTCGGCCCGGAGCGAGCCCGCCGCGTCGGCCGCCCGCTGGAGGAGGAGGCCCTCCTCGGCGTGCTCCGCGTCCCCGACGAAGAGGAAGGCGCGGTCGCCGAACCGCACGCGAAGCACGAGGGAGTTGTCGTTCGTGCCGCGGTCCTCCGCGAACGCGGGGCATGGCGCGAGCACCGTGACCTCCGCGCCGCCGATCTCGTGTGTCCCGCACAACGTGTCGGGCCGCCGCACCCGCGCGCCGCGCGCCTCGAGCTCGCCTAGCAGCGCGACGTAGGCCGTCGCGCCGTAAGGGCCCGGGCGCGCGTTGGGCGCGGTCGCACGCGCCTCGCCCGTATCCCACACCTCGCCGACACGCACGGCCTCGAGTCCCGCGCGGAGCCCCATGAAGTGGTCGGGGTGAGGGTGGGACACGATCACCGCGGCGAGCGCGCTCCGTCGCCGGGCCCGGAGCAACGGCGCGACCACCCGCTCGCCAGGGTCCACCGCGCTGCCGACCAGCCCGCCCGCGTCAATGAGCACCGCCTCGCCCGAGGGCAGATCGATCAGCGCGGAGTCGCCTTGCCCCACGTCGAGGAAGGTCACCCGCAGCGCACCTCGGGGCGCGCCCGTGCGCCGCGCGTGCACCTCCGCGAGCGCGAGGCCGGCGAGCGCGGACACCTGGGCCGCCCGCTGGAGGCTTCGGAGTCGCGCCGCGCGCGCCGCGGAGGCGCCTGTCCCGCGCGAAGAGCCGGCGCGCGCCGCGCCGGTCCCCGCGAACGCGAGGAGCACCAGGAACCCGAGCTGGGTGTCGGTGGGGCGCGGCAGGGCCACTCGGCCGAGCCGGCTCGTCGCGGTGAGGTGCGCGAGCCGCCCCACCAGGAGCAGCGCTCCACCTCCCGCCAGCGCCGCCCCACGCTCCGCGCGAGGCAGGGGCGCGAGCAGCGCGTGGGTGAGACAAATGGGCAGCGCCGCGGCCTCGCCGAGCGGCACGGCGATCACGTTCGCGAGGAGCGAGCCCAGCGACAGGGCCGGGCCCATGCGCAGCAGGATCGGCGCGCAAGGCGCGGTGGCCGCGAGCGTGGTCGCGAGGCTCTGGCCAACGTAACGCGCCGGCGCGGGCGCCCGCGCGAGGTGCGTGGAGAGCCTGGGCCCCAGACGCCCCGAGAGCGAAGCGTGGCCGATCAGGCCGAGCGTCGCGGCGGCGGACAACGCGAACGAGACGTCGACCGCGACGAGCGGTTCGACGAGCGCCATCACGAGCACGGACCACCCGAGCGCCCGCAGCGGCCGTACGCGCCGCCCGAGCGCGGCGGCCAGGAGCTGCACCGAGAGCATCCACGCGGCGCGCACCGCGGAGCCGCTCGATCCGGAAAAATCGCAATAGATCCAGCATATTACGAGGCCAACGAGCGAGGCCAGCCGCCGCGGCACCACGCGCAGCGCGAGCCAGCGCACCCGGCAGAAGAGCGCCGTGAGCGCGAGCACCGCGCCGTTCACCGTGAGCACGAGGTGCATTCCGGAGACCGCGAGCAGGTGGGAGAGCCCCCCGTCGCGAAAGTCGCGGGCGTCGTCCGGGGCGAGATCGTTCTCGCCGAGCACGAGCGCTCGCGCGAGCGCTTCGGCGCGAGGTGGGAAGGTCGCGAGGATGCGCGCGCGCACGTGCCGCCGTGCCTCGTCGATCCACGCCCGCGGGCCGCGCCCCTCCGCGAGGCGCACGAGATCCACGGCGCCCCCGGAGAGCACCACGCCGCCGTGTGCGCGCGACGCGCGGTCGTCGCCGAGCTCGGGCACCACGAACCGCTGCGGCGGCGCGAGGCTGGCGAACGCCTCGACCCGATCGCCCCGGCGGAGCGCCTCGCCCTCGGCCCAGGGGACGTGGAGCACCACGCGACCTGCGAGCGCCGTTGGCTGGGCGGCGTTCTCGCCCTCGCACGTCAGCGTGACCTCCTCGATCGCGAGGCGCACGCTCGCGTCGGCCGTGGTCCCGCCGCTCGCCCCGGTCGCCCGCGTCGGCGACGTCGCGACCGAGCCCGTGACGCTGCAGCGCACCAGGCGGGGCGCCCCGGCGAGCGCGCGCGGCGCGGCGCGCTCGGCCGTCGCGTGGCGAGAGATCGCCCGCGAGGCGCGGAGGGCCCCGACCGCGACGAGGGCCAGCAGCGCGATCGCCAGCGCCCGCCGGCCGCGGAGCGCGACGAGCGCCGCCGCCACGCCGAGCACACCCAGCGTCACCGCGGGCGCGCCCGGCACGAGGGCGCCGCCGGCGAGCGAGAGAGAGAGCAGCCAGATGGCGTCCATGTGCGCCCGCTCGCACGGCGCATGCCGAGAGGGTGGGCGCGCCGGCCCGCTCGGAACCCGGCGATCGCCGCCAGATCCACCACGCGGGTCGCTGCCACCGCCGACCCGGACGTCCCCGGCCCGTCACGGGACGCGCCCGCGAAAGTGCGCCTTTCTGTTTCGACAGGAGTCGCATACGCTTCGATGAGGAGTCGTAGGTGGGAGCTCGATGAGTCAGAGGTTCGTTCGCTGTCCGCACTGTGGGACGCCGCACGACGCGAAGGCCGCTGTCTGCCCCACCACGGGCAGGCGCATCCGCACGGCCGAGCCCGCCCCTCGCGAGACGCTGCCTCGCTCGCCGTCCACCGGGTTCTCTTCGAGCGTGCCAGCGGTCCTCGAGCCCCTCACCGAAGAGCCTTCGCTCATCGGGCAGGTGCTGGGCAACCGCTACCGCGTGCTGTCGGTGCTCGGCGCGGGCGGCATGGGCGTGGTGTACGAGGCCGAGCACCTGGGCCTCGAGCGCCACGTCGCGGTGAAGGTGCTGAACCCGATCCAGGCCAAGAAGAAGAACACCGTCAAGCGCTTCCAGCAGGAGGCCCGCGCCGCCGGCGGCATCGGGCACCCGAACATCTGCGAGGTGTACGACATGGGCTGGCTCGAGGACGGCTGCCCGTACCTCGTGATGGAGCGCCTGCACGGCCAGAACCTCGCCGACCGCGTGAAGAAGGCCGGTGGGCTCCCGTTCATGGAAGTGGTCGAGGTGCTCTGCCAGGTGCTCGCGGGGCTGATGGCCGCCCACGAGAAGGGCATCATGCACCGCGACATCAAGCCCGAGAACATCTTCCTGGCGCGGCGCACCAACGCCGATCCCGTCGCGAAGATCCTCGACTTCGGCGTGTCGAAGGGCATGGCCGGCGGCCCCGAAGAGCCCCTCGACCTCACCCGCACCGGCATGGTGATGGGCACGCCGTACTACATGTCGCCCGAGCAGGCGCGGGGCGAGCGCAGCCTCGATGCGCGGGTCGACGTGTACGCGTGTGGCGTGATGCTCTACGAGTGCCTCACGGGTCGTCGGCCGTTCCTCGCGCCGAACTACAACGCGCTGCTCCTCCAGATCCTCACCGAGTCGCCGCGGCCCGCGCGCGAACGACGACCCGACCTGCCGGCCGCGTTCGAGCCGATCCTCCGCCGCGCGATGGCCCGCGCCCGCGACGAGCGGTACCCGACCGCGGCGGCGATGCGGCGCGATCTCCTTCATGTGGGCAAGCACCTCCAAGCCGAGGCCGCCGCCGCGCAGGCTCGCGCAGAGCAGGCTCCGCAGCAAGGCTTCCCGCAGCCGGGATTTCCGCAGCAAGGCTTCCCGCAGCCGGGATTTCCGCAGCAAGGCTTCCCGCAGCCGGGATTTCCGCAGCAAGGCTTCCCGCAGCAAGGCTTCCAGGCTCCCGGGTACCACGGTCAGCCGCCAGCCTTTTCGCCCGCGTTCGCGCAGCAAGCGCCCTCTCCACAAGGTGCACCGCCGCAGGCCGCGCAGCAGGCGCCGCTCGGGCGCTACGTGCAGGGCGGCGCGGCGCAGCCGGCGCCACAAGCGTACGCGCCCTCGGCGCCCCAAGGCCAAGGCCCCGCGTCGTCGGGGTTTCAGCCCGCGCTCCAGCAAGGGTACGGCCAGCCTCCGCAGCCGTACTACCCGCACGGGCAGCCGGCGCCGTTCCAGCCGCAGGTCCCGCAGGTCCCGCAGGCGTTCGCGCGCCCGCAGGCCCCGCAGGCCATGCCGCCAGCGCCTGCGCAGCAGCCTATGCCGCCGCGACCCGCCGTGCGGCCCGCCGCGGGCTCGCCCGCACGCCCCGCGTCGATCGCGCCGCCGCCGATGGCCCCGATGGCTGCTCCGCCGCGCCCGTCGCCCGCCCCGGACGAGCCCCGCTGGCAGACCCAGCGTATGCCGCCGGCGCCGTCACCCCCGTCGAGCGAGCAGAAGCTCCGCGCGCCCTTCGCGGGCTCGGGGATGCCGCCCGCCGCGAAGCATCCGTCGTCCGGCGGTGGCGCGATGCCAGCGCCGCCGAAGCACCCGTCGTCCGGCGGCGGCGTGGCGTCGCCGAAGCACCCGTCGTCCGGTGGCGGCGTGCACTCGCGGCGCCCCACGGAGCTCGACACGGGGCCCACGAACGAGCAGCCCCGCACCGCGAGCAAGCAGGCCACCGCGCCCACGCTGCCGATGGGTCCGCGCCCCGCGCGGCCCGTCAACCAAGACTTCTCCGACGCGCCCACCTACGTGATCTCGCGTGAGGAGATCTTGGGCGACTACGTCCCGCCGCCGGAGCCTCCCCAGCCTCCTCAGAGCGTGCAGCAAGCGCCCGCGTCGCGCGCCCCGCAGGCAGCCTCCGAGTGGGACGCCGAGACCACGATCACCACCGCGCCCCCCGAGTGGGAGCAGGAAAAGGAGAAGTGGGAGCAGCAAGACACGAACCACGACCAGCCGGTCGACCCGCGAGTGCAGAGCCTCCGCTCCCGCATCGAGGACGACTACGGTGACATCCCGGTCGACGACGCGACGCTCGTCCGCGCGCCACTCAAGCGACCGCCGCGCAGGTAGCGCGCGCGAAGGGCGCGTGCTGCCCGCACAGCCGGCGGTGCTTGGAGGCACAGCCGGAGGTGCCGTCTTCCCACGACCCCCTCGACGCCGCCGCCGGGCGCGCTACCCTCCTCGCCCATGCGGATCGAGGTCTCCCCCTCTGGAAGGGCGGGCTGTCGTGGGTGCAAGGTCGCCATCGCGAAGGGGATCCTTCGCTTCGCCGAGTCGTACGTCATGCCGGGCGCCGACCAGCAGGCGTTCCGGTACTGGCACCTCGAGTGCGCCGCCAAGAAGCTCGGGAGCAGCCTCCAGGACGCCCTGGCCGCGTACGAGGGCGAGGTCCCCGAGCGTGAAGCGCTCGAGGCGCTCATCCGCAGCGCGCCGAAGAAGACGGGGCGAGACCGCCCGCTGCCCCACGCCGATCGCGCGCCCACGGGCCGCGCGAAGTGTATGCAGTGCGCGGCGCAGCTCGAGAAGGGCGCGTGGCGTGTGGCGGTCGAGCGTGAGGTCGACGCCGGCGCGTTCATGACCCGCGGGCCCGGGTATCTCCACCCGCGGTGCTTGGCCGCGTGGGCCTCGGAGCAGCCCTCCGCGCTGGGCGACGACCTCATCGAGCGGCTCCTCAGGAACACCGAGCCGACCGACGCCGAGCGCGACGAGCTCCTCACGCTGCTCGCGCCCGACTGACGTCCGCCGCCAGGTCAGGGCGCGGCGAGCGCTCTCGCGCGGAGCGCCTCGGCGGTGTCGGGGGGGAAGGCCGTGGCGACCGACTGGGCGCGCTGAGCGACCTTGGCGACCTCGTCGGGTAGCGCCGGCGCGGCCAGCGCCGCCAGCGCTCGCGCATGCTCGTAGGACTCGAGCGCGCGCACGAGCCCGGGGTTCACCGGCATCGTCGGGGGCAAGCGCCCCGACCACCACGCGTGGCGCGCCTTGTCTTCGGCGGCGGCCCGCGTGAGGGCCCGATCGCCTTGCGCGAGCGCGCGCTCGAACAAGATGCGGCGCAAGAGGCCCGACCTGCGCGCGGGCGCGCACTGGGCGGCGGCCTCGGGGCAGCCGAGCGCGGTGAGCAGGATGCGGTCGGCCGTCACCGCGTCGCCCATGTGCTCGAGCTCGGCGCGGTACGCGAGCACGAGGTCGCCGAGGCGCCACGCGGGGTCGTCGCGGTCCATCGCGCGGCGCATGACGAGGAGCTCGGCCATGTTGCCGTCCACGGTGTTGGCGTACACGCTCCGCGGCGAGCTGAACTCGAGCCGCGGGAACGCGAGCGTATTCTTACGGCCGTGGCCGGACCAATAGAGCAGGACGTCGCGGTCGGCGATGAGGAGAGAGTCCATCTGCGCGGCCTCGTCGATGTAGATTCCCTGGAGATCGCCCTTCGCGCGCTCGAACGCGGCCGGGTTCACGCCTCCCTCGAAGGCCCCGTTGCTCCCCACGAGGAGGGTGTCGGCGAACCCGCCCGTCCAGTAGAGGCGCGCGTTCGGGAAGACGGCGATGAAGGTGCGCACGATGAGTCGGAACTCGGCCACGGTCATGTTGGCGAGCGGGAGCCAGTGCGCCATGACGCCGCCGGTGGCGAGCCGCTCGCTCGCGCGCTGGAAGAACTCGGTCGTGTAGAGCCCCGCGGCGCCGCGAAAGAACGGCTGGATTGGGTCGGAGGTGATGACGTCGTAGCGGCGATCGGTGGACGCGAGGTAGTTCAGGCCGTCGTCCACGATCATCCGGAACCCGCCGCGCTCCATCACGTGGTGGTTCCAGTCGCCGAAGCAGCGCGCGGCGTCGGCCATACGCGCCTCGAGCTCCACGAGCTCGAGCTCCTTGGGTGAGTGCTGCGTGAGCATGCCGAGCGTCATGCCGGAGCCGAGGCCGACCACGAGCGCGCGGTCCACGCGCGGCGCGAGCAGCGCGGGCAGGTGGCCGAGCAAGATCTGGTTCGCGCGATCGACGTAGGCCGTGCTCGCCTCCGGCTTGCCGTCGACCGCCATGCCGAGCTGACCGCCGAAGCTCTCGACGAGCACAGTCGAGCTCCGCCCCTCGGCGAACACCACTGTCTCCACGCGCTCCTTCCGGGGCGCCAGGTACGCTCCGTGCGCGAGGTACGCCGGTGTCCAGCCCGGCCGCGCGACGGCGAGCGCGACTCCCGCGCTGACGACCGCCAGCGACGCCGCCGCGAACGTGCGCGGCGGACGGCTCCACCCGTGCCGCGTGTACACCACCAGGCCCACGACGCCGAGGCCGGCGAGCAGCGCGAAGGTGCGCGCCGAGCCGAGCGTCGGCACGAGCACGAGCGCGGTGAGGAGCGAGCCGGCGACGGCGCCGAGCGTGTTGATTGCATAGTACACGCCGGTCTGCCGCCCGAGGTGGCCGCGCGCGAGGTAGAGCCGGCCGAGCAGCGGGAAGGTGAGCCCCGACACGGAGGCGACCGGCACGAGGGCGACGACGCACAACACCGCCGAGCCCAGCAGCGCGCCGTCCCACCCCGGGACCGCCGCCCGTAGCGCGTTGAAGAGCGCCGGCGTCTTGGGCAAGAGCGCAAACTGCAGCGCGAGCAGCCCCACGAGCGCGAGCTGACATTGCGCCAGGCGTCTCGGGACCTCCTCGTCGCTCCCCGCCGCGCCCGTGGTCCCCACGGCGGCCTTGGCCGAGCGAAGCCCGCCGAGGCCGATCCCCAGCACGTACGAGGCCACCACGAGCGTGAAGACGTACGTCGTGCTCCCGAGCGTGATCCGCAGGAGGCGAATCCACACGACCTCGAGGCCGAGGGTCGCGAAGCCCGAGAGGAAGGCGAGCAGGTGCAGGACGCGCAGGTCGAGCGCCCGCGGCTCTTCTCGCGCGGGCGTCCTGGCAGGCGTCGGGGCCGGGATCTCGGTCGTCGCGTCGGTCGTCGCGTCGGCCATCGCGTCGGCGTTGTCTCCGCTCGCGACGGGCGAGCGCGTCCCTCGGTGCACGAACAGCACCACCAGCGCCACGACGAGGTTGCCCATCACCGCGACGATGTTGCTCAGCTGGAGCCCCAGCTTGGGGATCAGCACGAACCCGGCGCCCAGGCAGCCCACCGCGGCCCCCACCGTGTTGAGCCCGTACAAGCGCCCCAGCGTCTCCTCGTGGCGGAGGCGCTCGCCCGCGGACCACGCCATGACGAGCGGGATCGTGCCGCCCATGAGCAGGGTGGGCGCGAGCAGGAAGACCATCGCGGCGGCGCCTCGCACCGCGGGCGGCATCCCGAGCACGCGCTCGGCGAGCAGAGGGAACGCGAGCGCGAGCAGCCCGACGCCGAGCTCCACGAACGCGTAGTCGCGGAGCGGCGCCGCGCTGCGGCGCGAGTAGCCTCCGAAGAGCCACGCGCCGAGCGCGAGCCCGCCCATGTACGCGGTGAGCACCGCGCTGGTGGCCATCGCGCTCCCGCCGAGCACCGTGACCAGCCAGCGGCCCCACACGACCTCGTAGGCGAGGGCGCACGCGCCGGAGAGCGCGAAGAGGGCTTGGATGACGCGCCACCGCATGGACTGCTCAGGGTACACGACGCGGGAGGAAGGGGACCGTGCCCGATCGGGGCTCATTCTTGCGCCTCGGCAGTCTCGGCAGGGGATCACCCCCGGAGCGCGGCGAGGAGCCCCTCGGCCTCTGCGAGGTCGTCTCTCATGGCCTCGACGCGGGCCTCGGCGGCCGCGAGGTCGTCGCGGTAGCCGCTCGCCGCGTGCGTCGCTGCGACGCGCCTTGCGGCGGCCTCGACCGCTGCGCCGTTCTCGTTTCGCACGACCGCCTCGCGGAGCTCTCGCGTGCGCTCGCTCTCCAAAGCCGCGCGCTCGGTCACCGCGCGGATCGCGGCGGCGTCGTGCACGTCGTGGCGATCGAGCAGCTCGATTGGGGTCTGCGCGACCTCGCGGAAGTGGGCCTCCCGAAGGGTGTACCCGTCGAGATCGCGCCCGACGACGTCGATGAACCTGTCCGCGACCTCGACCCGGCGTGAGACCAGCGCGTCGTAATCGACCTGCAGGACTACCTCCGCGAGCGCCGCTCCCAGCTTCGTCGCGAATCGTTCTTGTACGGCGAGGAGCTCGCAGGTTCGGCCAGCGCCAAGCGCCCGCGCGGCGAGGAGCACGTCCTCCGCCGTGGGGTTCACCGCCAAGCTCGCGGCGAAGACGACGTCGGCGCGGAGGCGATCGCAGCACCGGAGGGAGCTCCGACCCCGTCGGTCGAGCACGATCTCCTTGGCCGAGAGATCGACGACCTCGTGCGACTGAAACGGCAGGACGAGCCTGCCCTTGAACGAGACCTGGGGTTCTCGGCCGGGCGCGTACACCACCAGCGCCTCGCTCGCGCGCACCTGCACCAGCGAGAACCGAACGATGAGCGCGAAGAGGCCTAGCGACACCACCATCGCACCGAACGCGACCGCCACAAGCCCCATGACGCGACGCTACCACGGCGTGGGCCGCGGCTACCGCGCCGTGGCCGCCGCGATCCGCTCCTCGCTGAGCCCCGCCTCGCGCAGGATCTCCACCGTGTGCTCGCCTTGCCCCGGCGGCGCGGTGTGCGCCTTGTCGCGCGGGGTGAGCGGGAGGCGCAGCTGGGGGATCGGGCCGCCCTTCGTGTCGAGCTCGAAGAACACCCCGCGCGCGCGGAGGTGCGGATCGGCCGCCGCCTCTTCCGGCGTGAGCACGGGCTCGAGGCACACGTCGCGTTCGCTTGCAAACTGCACCCACTCGTCGCGGGTGCGCTCGGCGAACAGGGCCGCGACGCGGGCCTTGAGCTCCACCTGGTGGGGCCCGGACATGAGCGCCCCCATGTCGGGCTCGAGGCCCACGGCGGCGCAGAAGCCGAGCCAGAACTTGGGCTCGAGGGCGGCCAAGGTCATCGCCTTGCCGTCCTTCGTGGCGTAGGTGCCGTACGGGGCGATGCCACCCGTCAGCGCGTCGCCGCCGGGCAGCGCGGTCTGGCCCGCGAGCGAGGCCGCGTACCCGAGCGTGGCGAAGCCGAGGCTGGTCTCCACCATCGCCACGTCGACCACCTGCCCCTCACCCGTGCGCTCGCGCTCGTAGAGCGCCCCGAGGATGCCCAGCACGCTCCACAGCCCGCCGCTCACGTCGGCGAGCTGCACGCCGGGCACCTGCGGCGGACCCTCGGCGGGGCCCTGGAAGCCGAGCAGCCCCGCCCGCGCCAGGTAGTTCAGATCGTGCCCCGCGCGCTTCGCCAGCGGGCCGTCTTGGCCGTAGCCCGTGAGCGCGCACACCACGAGGCGCGGGTTCTCCGCCAGGAGCGAGGCGTGCGACAGGCCGAGCTTGTCGAGCACGCCGGGGCGAAATTGTTCGAACACCACGTCGTAGCCCTTCACGAGCTCGCGGAACGCGTCGCGCGCGGCCGGGCGCTTCAGGTCGAGCACCACGCTCCGCTTGTTTCGGTTCAGCGCCAGGAACAGCGCCGACTGCTCGCCGATCATCGGCGGCATATGTCGGATGTAATCGCCACCTTGCGCGTCCTCGAGCTTGTCGACCTGCGCGCCCAGATCGGCGAGCACGAGGGAGGCGAACGGGCCAGGGAGCAGGCGCGTGAGGTCGAGGACCTTGACGCCTTGGAGGGGCTGCATGGGCCGAGTCTCTGGCGAAGGCCGCCCGCGCGCCATGAAAAAAGCCCCGCGGCGATCGAGTCGCGCGGGGCCTTCTCTCCGTGAGCTCGGGTGAGCTCGACTCAGCTCACTTGTAGCCGAAGAGCTTCTGGAGCTTCATGGCGAGCACCTGGTTGCCCGCGACCTTGAGCTTGCCCGCGAAATAGAGCTGCATGCCGTTCGCCTGGGGGTTCTCGATGAGCTTCTGGAAGTCCTCGGCGGCGATCGTGATCGTGCAGTCGGCGGGGCCGTTGCCGGCGACGCAGGACGGGCCGGTGGCCGACACGTCGATGGACCACTCGCCCTCGTCCGTGATGTTCATCTGGTACTTCGCGCCGATGGTCTTCGCGTCCTCCGCGTTCTTGGCGAGCGACGCCGGGAGCTCCTCGTTGAACAGCTTCTTGATATCGACGGCCATGACGTTCTCCTGCACGGGTGGGTACGACCCTTGGTCGGGGACGCGTTCGAGAATGAATCGCGGTTCAGTTGGCTACACGCCTCCCGCCACGGCGTCAAGCGAGTCGGCCTCGCGCGCCCGGGCGGTGAGCCCCGTGGTCCGCGAGCGGCGCGCGGGCCGCGCGGCGGCTCTGCTACCTTGGCGCGATGAGCGACAGCCTCGTCCTCGACATCGCGCAGACCATCCTCGACGGCTTCGACCGCCACTACAGCCTCTTCCGCGAGCTCTCGCGTGGCGCCCGCGGGCGCTTCGTGCGGGGCGACTGGGCGGCCGTGCGCGAGGCGGTGCGGACCCGCATCGACATGTACGACGCGCGGGTGCGCGAGGCCGTCGAGGGCGTGCGCGCGCGCTTCGGCGACGCCGCGGCGGACGACGCGCTCTTCCGCGAGGTGAAGGTCGCGTACATCGGTCTCCTCTACGAGCACAAGCAGCCCGAGTGCGCCGAGACCTTCTACAACTCGGTGGCGACGCGGGTGCTCGACGCCACCTACCAACAGAACGACCGCATCTTCTCGCGGCCGGCCATCTCTACCGAGCACATCGAGCCCGACGAGCCCACCTACCGCTGCTACTACCCGCGCAGCGTCGACCTCGAGGGCACGCTCCGGCGGGTGTTGCTGGACACGGGCCTCGGGCAGGAGTCGCGCGGCTTCGAGGACCTCGAGCGCGACACCGGCTACCTCATGCGGGTCGTCGCCGAGCACTTCCCCGAGGGCTGGCAGCACGCCGAGAACTTCCAACTCCACGTGCTCCGGTCCCCGTTCTTCCGCGGCAGCGCCGCCTACGTGGTTGGGCGCGCCCTCCGCGGCAACGTCGTGGTGCCGTTCGTCGTGCCGCTCCGCCGCAGCCCGCGCGGCGAGATCGTGGTCGACACCATCCTGCTCGACACCAAAGAAGTGGGGCGGCTCTTCAGCCTCGCGCGCGACTACTTCATGGTCGACATGGAGGTGCCGTCGGCCTACGTGGCGTTCCTCGAGACCGTGGTGCCGCGGCGCACGCGCTCGGAGCTCTACACGCTCGTGGGCCTCCAGAAGCAGGGAAAGACCCTGCTGTTTCGCGATCTCTTCTGGCACCTCAAGCACTCGAGCGATCCGTTCGTCGTCGCCCCCGGCACGCGCGGGATGGTCATGCTCGTGTTCTCGCTGCCGTCCTTCCCGTACGTGTTCAAGGTCATTCGCGACTGGTTTCAGCCCCCGAAGGACGCGGATCGCGAGCTCGTCGAGGAGCGGTATCGCCTGGTGAAGCACCACGACCGCGCGGGCCGCATGTCCGACTCGCTCGAGTACGTGAACCTGCGCTTCCCGCGAGACCGCTTCGACCCCGAGCTCCTCGAGGAGATGAGGCAGCTCACGCCCACGACCGTGGAAATCGGCGACACTCACGTGTTGGTCAAGCACCTTTACATCGAGCGCCGCCTCGCGCCGCTCGACATGGTCGTGGCCACCGCCGACGAAGAGCGCCTGCGTCGGGTGCTCGGCGAGTACGGCGCCGCCATCAAGGAGCTCGCCGCCGTGAACATCTTCCCTGGCGATCTCATGCTGAAGAACTTCGGCGTCACGCGCTTTGGCCGGGTCATCTTCTACGACTACGACGAGATCGTGTATCTAACCGACTGCCGCTTTAGGACCATGCCCAAGGCGCGCGACGACGCCGACGAGTACGCCGGCGAGCCTTGGTATTCGGTCGAGCCGAACGACGTGTTCCCGGAGCAGTTTCCGCAGTTCTTGCTGCCGCCCGGGCGCCCTCGGCAGATCTTCCTCGAGCTCCACAAAGACCTCGCCGAGGCTTGGTATTGGATAGCCCAGCAAGACAAGCTCCGCGCAGGTGAGCCCGAGGAGTCGCCGCCGTACCCCGACTCGATCCGCTTCGCGCGCCGGTTCGCCAAGCCCTCCGTGATGCCGTGACGGCTCACGCGCGCGGGCACCGCGCGAGGCGCGCCCTGGTCGCGGCGCTCGGGTGCGCCCTCGCCGCGTGCTCGAAGGACCCCCCCGCGCCGTCGTCGTCAGCGCCGTCGTCGTCAGCGCCGTCGTCGTCAGCGCCGTCGTCGTCAGCGCCGTCGTCGGCCGACGCGAAGCTCGCGTTCGTGGTCGAGGGCCGGCCGGCGCGGGAGCTGACCCTGGCGGAGCTGCGCCGCGAGATCCCCACCGAGACCCTCACGGTGTTCGACCCGTATTACAAGAAGCCCAAGACCTTCCGCGCGCTCCGCTTCGCGGAAGTGCTGCGCGTGGGCTTCGAGGGGGCCAAAGGGACGGCCGACGCGGGCGGCGCGCCGAGCGAGCTCCTGCTCCGCGCGAAGGACGGCTACACGGTGCCCTTGCGGCCGCCGCTCTCCACGGAGCCGGGCGCGTATCTCGCGTACGAGGACGTCGAGGTGCCGGGGTGGGAGCCCATCGGCCCGCAGCGCGCGAACCCCGCGCCGTTCTACCTCGTGTGGCGCGAGCCGGGGCAGCAGAACCTGGAGACCCACCCGCGGCCCTGGCAGCTCGCCACGATCGAGCGCGCGAGCTTCGAGCGCACGTTCCCGCACACGGTGCCCACGGGCGCGCCGCCGGGCTCGCTGGCGGTCGTAGGGTTCGGCCTGTTTCGCGACCGGTGCGTGCGGTGTCACGCGATCAACCGCGAGGGCGGCCGCGTGGGGCCCGAGCTAAACGTGCCAAAGAACGTGCTCGAGTACCGCACCGTGGCCGAGGTGAAGACCTACATTCGTGATCCGCTGTCGCTCCGCTATGGCAACATGCCCCCGCACCCCGATCTGCGCGAGGCCGATCTCGACGCGCTCGTGGGGTATCTCGAGGTCATGAAAGCGCGCAAGTTCGACCCCGATGGCCAGCCAAAGAAGCCCTGAGCCTCCCTCGAAGGTAGCCACCGCCGAGCTCCGCGCGCGGCTCGCGCAGGTCGTACCCGAGCTCGCCGCGCTCGCGGCGCGCGGTCTGCCCGGCGCGGTCTCGCCCACAAGCGGCGCGTCCTACGCCGTGACGGGGGTAGGCGGGAGCGCGGGGCCGGCGAGGCTGCTCGTCGCGACCCTCCGCTCGCTCGGGCTCCGCGCGCGCTTCGTGCCCCTCTCCGCGTTCGTCCACGGCGGCGTGGTGGCGCGCGCGGCGGGCGCGGCGGGCCAGACGGGAGAGGCTGGGGAGACCCTCTGCGTGTTCTCTCAGGGGCTCTCTCCCAACGCGCGCCTGGCCCTCGCGAGCGCTTCGAGCTTCGCGAGCGCCTCCCTCTTCACGAGCGAGCCGGCCTCGTCGCCGCTCCTCGAAGGCTTCGTCGCGCGCGGAGGGCGCGTGCTCACGCTCGCTCCCGCGGAAGAGTCGGGCACGCTGCTGCGCGTCGTGGGGCCGCCGGTCGCGATGCTCGCGGCGGTGCTCTTCGCCCACGAGGTGGCGGGGGCGCCGCTGCCCGCCGCCGCGCTCGCCGCCCTGCCGTCGGAGCTCGAGGCCGCCGCGGCGGGCGCGCGGGCGGCGATCGCCGCGCTCCCAAGGTTCGCGCTGGCCGCGGGCACGCGCGTCGCGTTCGTGACGTCGGGCGAGGCGGGGGAGCGAGGGCTCGACTGTGGCCTCGGCCTCAAGTGGGTCGAGGGCCTTGGCGTGGACGAGCCGCCCACGTGGGACGTGCTCGAGATCGCCCACGGGCCGTTTCATGCATTCTACACAGAGACGCGGCTGCTCGTGACCCTGGGCGACAGCGCCCTCTACGACCGGCTGGAGGCGATGCTCGTGCCCGAGCGCCACGCTCTGCTGCGGCTGCCCACGCGCGCCGACGCACCCCTCGCGAGGCTGGCGCTCGAGCCGGCGGTGAACGAGCTCCTCATCGCGGCCTTCGAGCGGGCCCCGCGGGACCTCGCCGAGTGGCCCTCGAAGGGGCTCGACGCGCCGCTCTACGCGATCGACGCGGCGCTCCGCCGCTGAACGCGGTCCCCTTGTCGTCGGCCCCCGGAGAGCGCGCCGATCACACCGCGGCGTCGCGCCGCCTTCCGCCGCCCCCGAACGTCTCCTCGAGAAAGCGCGCGGAGAGCTCGGGGCCGTCCCAGGCCTCGCAGACGCGCTGGAAGGCGCGCGCCGCGGCGTGGGCGCCCTCGTCGTCGAGCAGGCGCCGCACGGCCGCGACCACGTCCTCGGGCCCAAGTTGGCGCTTGTGAAGGTGCACGGCGAAGCCCTTCCTGACGAGACAGCCGAGGTTGTACTCCTGCTCGGGATTCCCGTTGGGGATCCCCACGATGGGCGTTCCGGCGAGACAGGCGGTGAGCAAGGTGCCAATGCCGCCGTGAAGCACGGAGACCCGCGCCATCGCGTTCACGCGCTCCGCGGGGACCCACCCCGTGATGGTCACGTTCGGCGGAACCGTGGACCGATCGGAGAGCAGCGCGCCGACCGGCGCGATCACGCGGTAGGGCTGGCCGGCGAACGCGGCGAGCGTGTCCTTCACCACGCGCTCGAGGCCCGAGCTCCCCATGGCGAAGTACACGATGGGCAGGTCGCGAGGCAGCTCGGTGATCTCCTTCGGGATGGGCACGTCGAGCCTCCCGATGAGCGGCCCCACGAAGCGGCAGCGGCCGGCCAGGCGCGGTGGGATGGGCGTCTCGGAGAGCCCCTCGGGCTCGGCGAGGAGCGTGTAGTCTCCCTCGAACATCCCGGAGCCCCGCAGAGGCGGGAGCCCGTAGCGCCCGCCCACGCGGTTCAGGCCCTTCGCCCATAGCGCGTACCCGACCGGGGTGAGCCAGCTGCCCAGCCGATCGCGGAGACCCTTCGGCACGAGCCGGGTGGGCGCGAAGTCGGCGAAGTCGGGCCAGCCCCCGTACTTGGCGGCGTGCTCGAGAAACCATGTCGACTGCGCGATCCAGACCAGCGGCACCTTCGCCACGCGGGCGGAGACCGACACGGAGAGGCAGAACCCGGTGACGACCGCGACAGGGGCCAGGCGCTCGTACAGCGCGAGCTCGGACTCGACGCGCGCCGCCAGGTCGGCCTCGGTGAAGAAGTCGCCCACGGCCTCCATGCGGTCGATCTTCCAGAAGCGATCGACGGCCTCGGGGGTCAGCTGCGGAGCGAGCTCGACGATCGAGAAGCCCTCGGCCTCGATGAAGCGATGATTCCTACGCGCGCCGTCGTAACTGAGGAACACGCACTCGAACGCGCGCTTCGCGACCTTCGCGATCTCGAGCATTCGCGTCACCTCGGCGAGGTTGAGCGTCTCGGCCGCGAACACAATGAGGGGGCGTCGCATCGCGCCCATTCTGGCCCAAGGCGAGCGCTTGGGAAATGGACCGCGCGGCGCTGGCGTTCACGCGCTCCGAAGGAGGCCCGGTGCGCTCGGCCTCAGGTCTTGCGCGAGAGCGCTCGTGCGGCGCGGGCCGCCTTCATGACGGCCGCGACCACGGGCGCCGGGATGGTCTCGATGATGGCGATGAGGTCGACCGGTCCGTCGACCACGGGGAAGAGCTCGTCGCACAGCACCGCGAAGCGCTCGTACTTCGTCAGCAGCTGATCGAGGCGGTCGCGCAGGCGGTCAGCCTCGGCGCCCTCGGCGTCGCCCAGGAGCCCGCGCGCTCGCCGGGAGAGCGCGCACTTGTCGGCGACGACGCTGCGCAGCCGCGTGAGGTAGGCGCCGATCACCACGTCGGGGTACTTGCCCTTGAGGCCGAACGAGTCGTGCCGCGCGCCGGCCTCGCGCCGACGCTCCACGATGCCCGCGGCCTCGAGCCCGCGGAGGTTCGCGAAGATGTTGCTCTTCGCGCGCCCGAGCAGCTCCGAGAGCTCGTCCATGCTCATGGGGCCCTCGGCTAGGTACAGCGCCGCGACGATCTGCCCGCCCAGCCGCGTGATGCCCGGGAAGCTCGCCGCGATGTCGCGGCCTACGCCCTCGAGCAGCTCGGCGCGCGCCGCGAGGACCCGGGGATCGGGGCTCGCGCGGTCGCTCGGGTCGCACGCGGAGCCCTCGGTGACGCCTCTCGCCATCTCCCGCCAGGATACGCCGCGCGCGCCCGCGTCGCCTCGAAAGTTTCGCAACATGCGGAAAGGATTGTAAAAATAACGCGTCGTTCGCGCGCGCGCGGGGCCGGACTGTCAGGGGGTTGACCCCTTTTCCCAACGTCTGATACTCCCAAACAGCCGGGAGCGGGGCCCAAGCCCTCCCTTCGGCAGCCGATCGAGGTGGGCGGGGGATTCCTCCTTCGCGTGGCTTCGCCCGACAAAGCCGTCCGTTTTCCCGCGAGGAACGCCCGTGATCACGTGCCAGAAGTGCGCCAAGGAAAACCAGGAACACTACAAGTTCTGCCTCGGCTGCGGGGCCGAGCTGCCCCGCGACCCGGCGCCGCGGCCGTTCACCGCGAACACCCCGCCCCACGGCGTGGCCGCGCAGCCCCCGGCCCCTGTGTACCAGCCGCCGCCGCAGCCCGCGTACCAAGCGCCGCCGCAGCCTGCGTACCAGCCGCCGCAGCCCGTGTACCAGCCACCGCCGCAGCCCGCGTACCAAGCGGTCCCGCAGCCGACCTACCAGCCCCAGCCGGTGCCGAACTACGCCGCGGCCGCATACGCCGCGCCCGCGCCCGCGCCGGCGGCCCCGGCCGCGCCCGCGCTGAGCCCGTGTCCGCAGTGCGCCCACCCGAACGGCCCGAACAACCTCTTCTGCGGGTCGTGTGGTTTCCGGCTCACGAAGTCGCCTAGCCGCTCGTCGCTCCCCGTCGCCGCGCCGCCGGCCGCGCCCGCTCCCGGCTTCGTGCTGACAGCGCTCCGGGCCGACGGCTCGGAGGCCGGGTCGTTCACGCTCCCGACGGAGCCGCAGGTGTTCATCGGCCGCGAGACCGGCCACATCTTCGCCTCCGACAGCTACCTCTCGCCGCGCCACGCGAGCTTCACGCGCGCGGGCTCGTCCCTCATCGTGCGCGACGAGGGCTCGCTGAACGGGGTCTACCGCAAGCTCGCGCGCGACACGCCGATCGGCCTTCGCCACGGCGACGTGTTCCGCATCGGCCAGGAGATCATCCGCTTCGAGCCGATCCAAGACGAGCCCCCGTCGCCCGACGGCGTCGAGCGCCTCGGTTCGCCCGCCAAGGGCTACGTCGGCCGCATCTCGCTCATCATCGGCCGGCAGACCACGGGCAACTCGTTCCCGGTGCCGGAGGTCGGCATGCACCTCGGCCGCGAGCGCGGCGACGTGCTCTTCCCCGAGGACGGCTACGTGTCGGGCCTCCACTGCCGGCTGGCCTGGGAGAACGGCGCGCTCTCGCTCACCGATCTGGGCAGCTCGAACGGCACGTTCGTTCGCCTTCGCGAGGAGACCGAGGTCCAGGTGGGCGACGTGCTGCTCATGGGCCAGCAGCTGTTCCGCCTGAGCCTCTAAAGTGGATCGCGTGGAGCGCACGATCCGCGTCGTCGCTGCCGTGATTGAGCGCGGCGGCTCCTACCTCATCACGCAGCGCCGCGCAGCGGCGGTCCTCCCGCTGCTTTGGGAGTTTCCAGGGGGTAAGGTGGAGGAGGGCGAGACGGACGGCGACGCCCTGCGCCGCGAGGTGATGCACCGGCTCGGCGCCGAAATCACCTGCGGCAAGCTGATCTCGTTCGTAAGCCACCCGTACGAGCATTACTCGGTGGACCTGTTCCTTTACGAGTGCCACCTGCTCAGCGACACTCTCGAGGCGCGGGCCGTGAGCGACTTCAAGTGGGTCTCGAGCGGAGAGTTCGACCGCTACCCTTTCACGCCGGCCGACGAAGCCTCGATGAATAAGCTGCTCGGCGTCGGCGGATGATGCCGCCCCTCAGCGCGCTCACCGCGCTCAGCGCTTGCGCGCGAGCAGGAGCCCGTCGCCGAGCGTGAGGAACGACGTGTCCACGCGCGCGTCGGCGAAGAGCTTCGCGTTCAGCGCGCGGAGGGCCTCGGTGTCGGCGTCGCTCGATGGGCGGGTGACCGCGCCGCTCCAGAGCACGTTGTCGAACGCGACCACGCCTCCGGGTCGCAAGAGCGAGAGCGAGAGCTCGTAGTAGGTGTCGTAGGCGCTCTTGTCGGCGTCGACGAACACGAGGTCGAGGCCGTCGCGTGCCGTGTCGACGAGCGCGCGCAGCGTGGCCTCGGCGGGCCCGAGGCGGAGGTCGACCTTGTGGGCGACGCCTGCGTCCGCCCAGGCGCGTCGCGCCACCTGGGTCCACTCGTCGCTGCGATCGCAGGCGACCAGCCGACCGTGGTCGGGGAGGGCGAGGGCGACCGCGAGCGCGCTGTAGCCCATGAACGTGCCCACCTCGAGGCACCGCGTGGCGCCCAGCAGGCGCACGAGCATTCCGAGGAACGCGCCCTGATCGGCGCTGATTTGCATGCGGGCGAGGGGGTGCTTCGCGGTCTCCTCGCGGAGCGCGCGCTGCACCTCGGTCTCGCGGCTCATGGCCGCGGCGTAGGCGGCGATCTCGGCGGGGAGCAGCGATTTGTGAGGGCTCTTGGACATGCGCCGACACATGGACCGGTCCGCGAGGGAGACACAAGGAGAAATGGCGCTACACTCCTCCTCCGCGCGGGGAAGACTTCGCGCCGGAAGGACGTACGGGATCGCAATGAACGCGCCTTATGGATTCTCTCCCGCTGGGGGCATGTCGGGTCAGCACGGGGCGCAGGGGGCGCACAACCCCTACGCGGCGCCTCACGCGGCTCGCTTCCCGGGCTTCGGTCCCCCGCAGCCGACGGGACCGATCGCGTACCGCGCCCACAGCGGCGCGCTCAAGTGGGTCTACCTCGCCTCGCTGGTCGGCGGCATCGCGCTCATGGTGCTCGGCGGCGTGGCCGGCGGCGCCGGCGCGGAGGAGGTCGGCGTCGTCCTCGCCCTGCTCGGCGGTACGCTGGCGCTGTTCGGGCGCCTCGTCATCGCCCTCATGTGGACCTACTCGGCGTGGGCCGCGATCCCGGCCGACTACCGCGTCACGGGCTCGGGCAAGCGCGTGAGCCCAGGAGAGGCCGTCGGATTTCTGTTCGTCCCGCTCTACAACCTCTACTGGATGTTCGTGGTGAGCGGCGGCCTGTGCGACGCGCTCGACTACCTGCTGCGCACCTCGGGGAGCCACCGCACGGCGCCGAAGAGCCTGTCGCTCGTGTCGTGCATCTTCCAGTTCGTGCCGTACATGAACATCTTGGTCGCGCCCTTCCTGTGGTTCTTCTACATGCTGTCGTTCGACAGCGCGGCGATGGCCCTCCAGACCGCGTCGGCGTCGGGCGGCGGCGCGGGGCCCCAGGGCTTCGGCGGGGGCGGCTACGCGCCTCCTGCGGGCGGCTACGGCGCGCCCATGGGGGGCTACGGCGGCCCGCCACCCGGCTACGGCCCGCCCGCCTACTGAGCGCGCCGCGCGCGCCCGCCGCTCGCGAGCCGCGCTCGCGAGGCGCACGCGCGCCCGCGCGAACATGGTAGACCCAGGGGCGCCATGTACTTCCAAGAGCTCGTCCTCACGCTCCAAGACTTCTGGACCAAGCGCGGCTGCACGCTCGTGCAGGGCTACAACTCCGAGGTGGGCGCGGGCACGTTCAACCCGAACACGTTCCTCCGCTCGCTCGGCCCCGAGCCGTGGGCCGTGGCGTTCTGCGAGCCGTCGCGCCGCCCCACCGACGGGCGCTACGGCGACAACCCGAACCGGCTCCAGCAGTTTCACCAGTTCCAGGTGATCCTGAAGCCGGCGCCGATCGACATCCAAGATCTGTACGTGGAGTCGCTCCTGGCGCTCGGCACCAAGCCGGAGGAGCACGACGTGCGCTTCGTCGAGGACGACTGGGAGTCGCCCACCCTCGGCGCGTGGGGGCTCGGCTGGCAGGTGTGGCTCGATGGCCTAGAAATCAGCCAGTTTACGTATTTCCAGCAGGTGGGAGGCGTCGACTGTCGTCCGGTCTCGGGCGAGCTCACGTACGGCCTCGAGCGAATCTGCATGTACCTTCAAGACGTCGACTCGGTGTACGACCTCGCCTATGCGCCCGGCGTCAGCTACGGCGAGCTCGCGAAGCGCGCCGAGTGGGAGTGGAGCACCTACAACTTCGAAGAGGCCGACACCGCGGCCCACTTCGCGGCCTTCGACCACTTCGAGCGCGAGGCCAAGCGGCTGCTCGCGCGGGACGCCGATCCCCTGAAGAAGCTCGTGCTGCCCGCCTACGACTTCGTCGCGAAGGCCGCCCACCAGTTCAACGTGCTCGACGCGCGCGGCGCCATAGGGGTCACCGAGCGCGCGCGCTTCATCGGCCGGGTGCGCGGCCTCGCGAAGGGCGTGGCCGAGGCGTACTTGGCGCAGCGCGAGGCCCTCGGCTTCCCGCTGCTCGCGAGGGCCGCCGCGACCGCAGGCGCCGCCGAGTGACGACGCCGGGCCCCCACCGCGCAGAGCAAGCCCAGAAGCGGCGGCTCCTCGCGCTGCACGCCGAGCTCGACGCGTGCAAGGCCTGCCCGTCGATGATCGGGCCCGTCGTCCACGGCGCCGCCGTGGTCACCCCCGTGGTGCTCGTGGGGCAGGCCCCGGGGCCGCGCGAGGGAGGCTTCGGCCGGCCCTTCGCGTGGACCGCCGGCAAGACCCTGTTCAAGTGGTTCCACAGCGCGCTCGGGGTCGACGAGGCACGCGTGCGCGAACGCGTGTATATTGCAGCCGTTGCCCGCTGCTTCCCCGGCAAGGCGAAGGGGGGCGGCGATCGCAAGCCCGACCCTACGGAGATCGCGGCCTGCGAGCGCTACCTCGCGGGAGAGATCGCCATCCTGAAGCCGCGGCTCTTGCTGCCCGTGGGCGGCCTGGCGATCACGCAGGCGCTCGGCGAGGTGAACAAGCTCGCGGACGTGGTGGGCCAGGTCCACCGGCGCGTGGTGCACGGCGTGGAGTGCGACGTGGTGCCGCTGCCGCACCCCAGCGGCGCGTCCACCTGGCACCGCACCGAGCCGGGGAAGACCCTGCTCGGCGAGGCGCTGGCTCTCCTCGCCGCGCACCCCGCCGTGCGCGACGCGTTCGCCTGACGAGAGTCAATCCACCGGCTGCGAAGCGCTCAGCTGACGAGGCTGACGAGGCTAGGGAGCACCTCGTCGAGCGTGGTCTGGCCGTGCACGAGTCGGTCGCCCTTCGGGCCGACGTTGCCGGTGGCGAAGCCCGCGTACATCTCGGCGTAGGCGGCGGCGAACGTCGGCGGGAGGCCCGCCTCGAGGAGCGCCGGGAGGTGACCGGCCTGGGGAATGGTGACGACGTTGAGGGCCTTGCCGAGCACCGCTCCCAGCTTCGCCGCGACTTCGTTCGCGGAGTACGCCGGGCCGTGCAGGTCGACGTTCTCCGACTTCGCGGGCCGCTCCACGAGCAGCTTCGCGGCGAGCGCGCCGATGTCCTTCGTCGCGATCATGGGCATCGCGAGGTCCGCGGAGGGGGCGAAGTTCGGGTAGATGCCCGCGCCCTTCGCGGGGGCGACCGACATGCCGACGTTCTCCTGGAAGTAGCCTGCGCGGATAGCGGAGAGCTGGACGCCCGCGGCGTGCAGCAGGCCCTCAAAGTAGTGCAGGCCCTTGATGGGGCCCGTGCCCTCCGCCAGGTCGGCGCCGACCGACGAGAGCAAGACGACATGGGGGACCCCGCTCCCCTTCACGCCGGCAGCGAGCGCATCGGCCGTGGCGCGCTGCGCCGCGAAGAAGTCCGGCACCGTGAACGGAGGAGGCGGCAGGAGCGTGAAGAAGCCCTCCGCGCCCTTCAGCGCGCCCGCGACGAACGCCGAGTCGTCGAGGCTGCCGGTCGCGACCTGGGCGCCCTGCTCTGCCCACGGCTCGCCCTTCTTGGCGTCGCGCACGAGCACTTTGACCTTCTCGCCCGCCGCGAGCAGCGACTTGGCGACGACCGAACCGACATGACCCGAGACACCCGCGATGACGAACATGATGTGAGGTCCTTCTTTTTAGGAAGTGAGTGGAGCCCGCAACCTGCGGACGCCCTCCGACGTGCGCAAGGGAGCCGCGACCGATTTTGCGTGTCGCTGTGCCAGCGTGAGTCGTTGCGCCCGCGCGGGGGACCGAGTGAGACTCGAAGTGACCGAGTTCCAGCGCAACTCGCGCTTGGCACGCGTGCTGCAACGTCCTCATCAGGAGAACCTCGAATGAACCTGCGCTCCGTCCGTCGCCTCGCTCGCCTCGCTCCGCTCGCTCTCGGCCTCGCGCTCTCGGCCGGGGCCACGCTCGCCACCGAGTCCACGGCCTCCGCCTGTGGCGGGTGCTTCGTGCCCCCAGAGGACGCGACGGTCGTCACCGACCACCGGATGATCCTCTCGGTCGCGCAGGGGCAGAGCACGCTCTACGACCAGATCCGCTACCAGGGGCTCCCGCAGGAGTTCGCGTGGGTGCTCCCCATCTCGGGCGAGGCCGACGTCGGTCTCTCGGCCGACACGCTCTTCTCCACCATCGGTGGGTTCACGCAGACGAGCATCGTGGCACCTCCGCTGAACTGCCCGAGCCCGCCCTCGGGGTGCGGTGGCGGCGACTTCGAGAGCGCGTCCGCCGACTCGCGAGGCGCCGACGCGGCCGCTGGCGCGCCCGGCGTCACCGTGACCAAAGTCGAGAACGTGGGCCCCTACGCCACGGTGCAGCTGCAGTCGGAGAACGCCGAGGCGTTGAACCAGTGGCTCGCCGAGAACAAGTTCACCGTACCCGCCGACGTGAAGCCGGTGATCGCCCAGTATGTGAAGGAGCACTTCAACTTCCTCGCGATGAAGCTCCGCCCCGGCGCCAACGTGCAGGCGATGCGCCCGGTGCGCGTCACCACGAAGGGGCCGGCGGTCGTGCTGCCGCTCCGTATGGTAGCCGCGGGCACGGGCCCCGTGGTGGGCATCACGCTGTGGGTCATCGGCGACGGGCGCTACGAGACGACGAACTTCCCCTCGTTCACCATCAAGGCCGACGAGCTCCTGTGGGACTGGACCAAGAGCGAGAGCAACTACAAGGCGCTCCGCGAAGAGCGTACCGCAGCCAACAAGGGCCGCGGCTGGGAGCTCGAGAGCGCGTTCCGGCTCCCGATTGGCCAAATCCGCACCGGGCTCACCTCGCGCTTCGGTCCGCCGGGCGGGACGGGCGACTACACGGAGGTCCCCGCCACGCCGACCACACCGGCGAAGACGGCCGACCAAGTCCGCGAGGAGGACCTGGCCGTGCTCTTCAACAAGAGGAACGACGGAGACTTCTTCGTCACCCGCATGCGCTCCGACCTCGCGCACGCGGCCCTCACGGAGGACCTCGCGCTCCAGGCGGCGAAGGACCAAGCCCTCGTCTCGAACATCCGTCAGGTCACGAAGGAGCTGAACGAGCCGCTCTGCCCGGTGTACGTCGGCTGCGAGCAGACCGGCACCGCGCCCCGCAGCGAGGCGATTCGTAGCTCCACGAACCATTGCGCCGCCGCGCCGCTCGCGCCGCGCGCGGAGCAGGGGCTCGCCGCGGCCGCCGTCGGCTTCGTGGGGCTCGCCTTCGCGAGGGTCGTGCGCCGTCGCCGCAAGCAGGGCTGAGCGGTAGGCGTTCCCAAAGATCCTCCGACGGCTCGGTGCGCTGGGCGTCGCTCGTTCGCGGGCGCGCCCGGCCGCTGCCGCCGCCGACCGTGGTCGCGGCTCGCGCTGCTCATTCAAAGCTGCGTGGTCAGCTCGAAGCCGACTCGCGTGACGATGACGGTGTGCTCCCACTGCGCCGAGAGGCTCCCGTCGGCCGTCACCAGCGTCCACCCGTCGCCGAGCTGGCGGATAGCCGCGCCGCCTAGAACTGCTCGCACTCGCGGAACGACGTGAGGCCCTGCCCCGTGCAGTGGCGAATCGTCGCGGTCGCCGGCGCCGCCAGCGCGACCGGGGGCATGACCGACCGATGCGTCGTCCTCGGGGATCGGTTGGTGGCGCTCCTCACGGGCCTCATCCGCCGCTGGGGTTCGCGCTCGCCGCCCGCGGCTTCGGGTCGCGGGCGAGGTCGGGGGTCGCGGTCGCGGTCGGGTGGCGTTGGTCTTTTCCCGACACACTCCTAGACGTACGCCTCCATGGGGGGGCACGAGCACACGAGCTTCCGGTCGCCGAGGGCGTTGTTGAGGCGCGCCACCGCGGGGAAGAACTTCCGCTCGCGCGTCCACGGGGTGGGGAACGCGGCGAGCTCGCGCGAGTACGGGTGATCCCACGTCGCCGTGGAGATCGACTCGATGGTGTGCGGGGCGTGCTTCAGGGGGTTGTCGTCTTTGGGGAGGCGGCCGTCCTCGATGGCGCGGATCTCCTCGCGAATGCCAATCATGGCCTCGCAGAAGTGATCGAGCTCGGCGAGCGACTCGCTCTCGGTGGGCTCGATCATCAGCGTGCCGGGGACGGGGAACGACATCGTGGGCGCGTGAAAGCCGTAGTCCATGAGGCGCTTGGCGATGTCGTCGACCTCGATCCCCGCCGACTTCTTGAACCCGCGCATGTCGAGGATGCACTCGTGCGCGATGCGGCCGTTGCGGCCCTTGTACACGAGCGGGAAGTGGGGTGAGAGCCGCGTCGCGATGTAGTTGGCGTTGAGCATCGCCACCTGGGTCGCCACGGTGAGCCCCGCGCCGCCCATCATGCGGATATACGCCCAGGAGATGAGCAGGATGCTCGCCGAGCCCCAGGGCGCGGAAGACACGGGCCCCACCGTGCCCGCCCCGTCGGCGTCGAAGATTGGTCGCCGCGGGAGGAACGGCACGAGGTGCGCGGCCACGCCGATGGGCCCAACCCCCGGTCCGCCGCCGCCGTGGGGGATGCAGAAGGTCTTGTGGAGGTTCAGGTGGCACACGTCGGCGCCGATCTCGCCGGGGCTCGTGAGGCCCACCTGCGCGTTCATGTTGGCGCCGTCCATGTACACCTGTCCGCCGCGCTCGTGGACGATCGCGCAGATCTCGCGAATGCGCTCCTCGAACACGCCGTGCGTCGACGGGTAAGTGACCATGAGCGCGGCGAGCGACTCCTTGTGGGCGTCGGCCTTCTTCACGAGATCGTCGACGTCGACGTTGCCCTCGGGGTCGCACGCGACGACCACGACCTCGAGGCCAGCGAGCACCGCCGAGGCGGGGTTCGTGCCGTGCGCCGACTGCGGGATGAGGCAGACCTTGCGGTGACCCTGGTGGCGACTCTCGTGGTATTTCTGAATGGCCAGGAGGCCAGCGAACTCGCCTTGCGAGCCGGCGTTGGGCTGGAGCGACACGCCGGCGAAGCCCGTGACCTCGGAGAGCCAGCGCTCGAGGTCCGCGAACACCTTGGCGTACCCCTTCGCCTGGTCGAGCGGCGCGAACGGGTGGAGCGCGTTCCAGCACGGCTCGGTGATCGGCATCATCTCGGCCGTAGCGTTGAGCTTCATCGTGCACGAGCCGAGCGGGATCATCGAGTGGGCGAGCGACAAATCACGGCTCTCGAGCTTGCGCATGTAGCGCAGCATCTCGGTCTCGGAGTGGTGCGCCGAGAACACTGGGTGGGTGAGGTACGCGCTCGTACGGCGGAGGTTCTTCGGGAGCGACGAGCTGGCCTCGTCGGCGAGGGCGCGCACGTCGGCCGGGGCGCCGAAGAGGCGGAGCACCTGGGCGATGTCGGCCTCGGTCGTGGTCTCGTCGAACGCGATGGCGAGGCCGTCGGCCCCGACGCGGCGTAGGTTCACGCCCTCGGCCGCGGCGGCAGAGAACACCGCGGTCGCGCGCGCCGCGTCGAGGCGGGCGACGATCGTGTCGAAGAAGACGCCGGTCTCGACGGTGAGGCCGGCCTTGCGCAGGCCGTGGGCCAAGGTGCAGGCCGCCCCGTGGACGCTCTCGGCGATGCCTCGGATGCCTTCAGGGCCGTGGTAGACGGCGTACATGCTCGCGACCACGGCGAGCAGCGCCTGCGCCGTGCAGATGTTGCTCGTCGCCTTCTCGCGCCGGATGTGCTGCTCGCGGGTCTGCAGCGCCATGCGGAGCGCGGGCTTGCCGTGGGCGTCTTGAGAGACGCCGATGATGCGCCCGGGGAGCTTGCGCACGAACTCGTTCTTCGTAGCGAAGAACGCCGCGTGGGGCCCGCCGTACCCGAGCGGCACGCCGAAGCGCTGTGAGCTGCCTACGGCCACGTCGGCGCCGAGCTCGCCCGGCGGCACGAGGAGGGCGAGCGCGAGCAGGTCGGCCGCGACGACGAAGAGCGCGCCCGCGGCGTGCGCCGCCTCTCCGAACGCGCGGTAGTCGAACACCTCTCCGTGCGTGCCGGGATACTGAACGAGCGCGCCGAACGCGCCGAGCGCCGCGAGGTCGACGGCGCGGTGATCGCCGACGTGGACGCGAATGCCGAGCGGCTCCGCGCGGGTCTTCACGACCTCGAGGGTCTGCGGGTGGCACTCGCTCGACACGAAGAAGGTCTGACGCTCCGGGGTGCCCTTGAAGGCGTGCGCGAGCGCCATCGCCTCGGCCGCGGCCGTGCCCTCGTCGAGGAGCGACGCGTTCGCGATCTCGAGGGCCGTGAGGTCCATCACGAGGGTCTGGAAGTTCAGCAGCGCTTCGAGGCGCCCCTGCGCGATCTCCGCCTGATAGGGCGTGTATTGCGTGTACCAGCCGGGGTTCTGCACGATGTTGCGCAGGATGACGGGCGGCGTGATGCACCCCGAATAGCCCATGCCGAGCCAGCTCTTCGCGATGACGTTCTCGCGGCCGAGCGCCGCGAGCTCGCCCAGCATGGCCCGCTCCGAGAGCGCCTCCACCACGGTCAGCGGCTTCGGCGAGCGGATGCTGGCGGGCACGATCTCGCTCGTGAGCGCGGTGAGCGTGGGCAGGCCGAGCGCGTCGAGCATCTTCTGCTGCTCCGCGGGGCTCGGGCCGAGGTGACGACGAACGAAGGTGTCGGGGTGGCTCAGTCGAACGGACATGGGGGCTCTCGGGCGAGGGGGGACGAAGGGGAGCGTCGAAAGAAAAAGGGCGCCGCCTGGGGGCGACGCCGTGCGCAGGCAGAGAGATGGAGGGCGAGGACGTGCGACTAGCTCACTCCCACTTCTCTCCGGTGGGCTGCGAGGTCGCGTCGGTGTCACCCGGGATCGACTTCAAATCCGGGGTCGCGCGCTGCTGCTTGACGTTGTGCCAGTCGGCCCCGGTCTCGTCGTCTTTCAGGCCGAACTGGCCATCGAGCTCGGCAGACGCGTTGGGGCCGTCCTTCCCGAGCTTGTAGACGAAGTAGCCTTTGCCGGCCGACTCGGACCCCGCCCCCACGAGGCCGATCGTGTGCTCTTTCCACTTGAAGTGGACGACGTTGCCGGTCTTCGTGCCTTGGAGCTCGCCCCAGCGGCTCTGGTCGGCGCGCTTCCACTTCCCGAACACGTTCCCGCCGTCTTCGACGATGTGCAGGTGGCCGTACACCGGGTGAAAGTAGACCCCGGTGTAGGTCTCGCCCTCGGGCATCTCGCCCGCCTTGATCTGGGCGCCTTTCGGGCCCTCGGGCGGGGTGCAGGCCACCAGGCAAGCGGAGGAGAGCGCGACCGTGGTGGCGACGGCGGCGGCGACGGCGAAGGGGCTCGCGAGCTTCATGAAGGGGACCCTAGCGCTCCTTTGGCCAATCTTGAACCGGAAGTGAGCCCCGCAGGGGCGAACGCAGGTCGAAGGCGAGCCCGAGCCGCAGGCGAGGTCTCGCCTTGAAGCGGGGATGCGTGGGCCGTCGCAGGCGACCGGCCGAGCTCCCGGAGACCGACGAGGCGCGCCAGGCGTCGGGCCCGTGCCGTAACGCAGCCATGAGTGACTTTGCCCTGGCGGGGCGTGCGCCGCGTGCTAGCTCCATGGCGATGCGCATCGCAGGACTCTCTTCGTTGCTCGGCGCGTTCGTCGTCGCCGCGGCCTGCAGCTCCACCCCGCCCGCCGACCCGGCGACCGACGGCGGGGCGCTCCCCGACGGCGCGATCCCGCCCGTGCGGGTCGACGGTGCCCTGCCGGATGCCGACGCGGACGCGGCGCCCCCGGTGGCCCCGCCCGGGCCCGAGGTCGCTTGCGAGACCGCGTTCCGCTACGTGCCGCCTGCGGGGCGCGTCGTGCGGCAGGTCGCCCTCGCGGGGGAGTGGAACGCGTTCGCCAAGCCCGGCACGCCCATGGTCGGGCCCGACGCCGAGGGAGCGTACACCGCGCGCGTGAAGCTGGACGCGAGCCTCGGCCCGGTGGTGGGGTATAAGCTGCTCCTCGACGGCGAGTACGAGCTCGACCCGAAGGCCGAGCTCCGCAAGTACGTCAGCGGGATCGAGAACTCGGGCGTCCGCGCGGCGGACTGCAAGGTGCCGACGCTGACCCTCGCGCGCCCCATCGTCGTCGCGCGGCCCGAGGCCAAGAAGGGCACGTTCGCGGCGGAGGCGGTCTTCACGCGGCCGGCGGGCGGCGCCGGGCTCGACCCCGCGTCGGTCGTCGCCGAGGTCCGCGCCGGGCGCTCGGTGAAGAAGGTGCCCGCCACGGTGGACGCGGCCACGCGTAGCGTGAAGGTCGACCTGTCGGGCCTCGACGACGGGAAATACACGGTCGTGCTCACGGCGAAGGACAGGTCGGGCGCCGAGACCCGGCCGCTCCGCCTCGTGTTCTGGGTGGAGGCGCAAGCGTTCGAGTGGAAGGACGCCCTCATTTATATGGCCATGATCGACCGGTTCGAGAACGGCGACCGAGCGAACGACCCCGCGCGCACACCCGGCGTCGACGCCCGCGCCGACTTCAAGGGCGGCGATCTGCAGGGGCTCAAGGCGCGCATCGACGATGGCACCCTCGACAAGCTCGGCGTGCGCGCGCTGTGGCTCTCGCCCTTTCACACGAACCCGGCCGGATCGTACCCGGCCGACGGCGGCGTGGCGAACGTGATGGGGTATCACGGATACTGGCCTACGAAGGCCCGCGAGGTCGACCCTCGGATCGGCGGGAGGGCTGCGCTGGAGGCGATGGTGGAGTCGGCCCACGCCCACGGAATTCGCGTGCTGCAGGACTTCGTGGTCAATCACATCCACCGCGAGCACGAGTATTTTACCCAGCACCCCGACTGGTTCCGCACGGGCTGCGTGTGCGGCACCGGCGGCTGCGACTGGACCGGGCGCCGCCTCGACTGCCTCTTCGCCGACTACCTGCCCGACGTGAACTGGCAGGTGCCCAAGGTCGCGGAGCAGTTCGCCGATGACGCGGTGTTTTGGCTCGATTCGTTCGATCTCGACGGCCTCCGCGTCGACGCGGTGAAGCACGTCGAGGACGCCTCCGCGATGGCGCTGCGCGAGAAGATCCACCGCGAGCTCGAGGCGTCGGGGCGCCGCGTGTTCCTCACCGGCGAGACGGCCATGGGGTGGAACGACTGTGGCCTCGCGTGCAACCAGAGCGAGTACTCCACGATCAACCGCTACATGGGGCCGCTGGCGCTCGACGGCCAGTTCGACTTCGTGCTCTATCACGCGGTGCCCTATCGCTCGTTCGCGTACGGCGACAAGGGCCTCATCCACGCCGACTACTGGTCTCGCGCGAGCCTCGAGCAGTACACCGCGGGCGCGGTCATGACGCCCTACATCGGCAGTCACGACACCGCGCGCTTCGTCACCCTCGCGAGCTACCGCGGGCAGAACGCGAGCGCCGACCGCGGCGTACCCGGGAACAAGTGGTCGAACCCCGCGGGCCCCCCAGTGGACGCCGAGCCCTTCGCCCGGCATAGGCTGGCGATGGCGTGGCTCCTCACGCAGCCCGGCGCGCCGCTGCTCTACTATGGCGACGAGTACGGCGACTTCGGCGGCGCCGACCCGAACAACCGCGGCATGTGGCGCGGCGCCGGCGCGCTCTCGGCCGAGGAGCAGAAGACCCTCGACCTCACCCGGGCGCTCGGCCGGGCTCGGGCCGAGCTGCCCGCGCTCCGCCGCGGCGACTACCGCACAGTGCTCGCCGAGGAGGACCTGCTCGTGTACGCGCGGGTCACCGCGGCCGGCGAGGCCGCGCTCGTGGCGCTCACGTCGAACCCCGCGGGGCGCACCGCGACGGTGACGCTGCCGACGACGCTGCCGCTCGCGAGCGGCCAGAGGCTCCGCGATCGCCTCGGTGGCGGCGACATCACGGTCGCCGGTCGGCAGGTGACGCTCACCCTCGGCCCGCGCGCCGCGGCCGTCCTGGCGCCGTAGCCGTTGCAGCCCGGGCCCGATGCCCGCGAACGACGGCCTCGTCGCCCCGGCCATCGCTCGCTTCCTCGCGAACTCGGTTGAGGTCAGGGGGCCGAGGTACTAAGCCTCTGCCCATGGTGCGCCGTGAAGAAGATCGGACCGAGCCGCGAAGCGCGGCGCGGCTCGCGCACTCGCCAGCGGGGCAAGTCCCCTCCCGTCCGCCCCGCCGCCCCCTGCAGGCCCGGGCGGGGGAGCCGAGCGGGAGAGATCTTCGCCGAGCGGGGCTCGAAGGGTCCACGGACCGAGCAAGCACGCGGCGCAAGGAGGAAGCCTGCAGCCTCGTCGGGAAACAATCCGGGAGCCGGCCCCGCGCGGCGAGGGCAACATCGACGGCGTGTCAAGCGCGTCGTCGGCCCGGGAAGGGGCGCCCGCGGAGAGGTGCGGAACTCGGAGACCCTCTGCGCCAGGCCAGAGCAGGCCTTCGAAGATGGAACGTCTGCGCAGCGGGTGTCCACCTGTACCGAAGACCGGGGCGCGAGCCGCGGAACGAACGCCGCGCAGAACAACGGCGGGGGGAGGAAAGGTCCCTGGGGTGGTCGTGTCGGCAGAGCAGGTAAGCGCGAGGGCTGGCGCGAGACCGGTTCCCCCCCCCCGAGGGCGCGGCCCTCCGAGGACAACTGCAGCCCTCAGCCAAGCGCAACCGGAGCGCCCTTCCATGCGCTGTCGACCGCATCGCGGGACGTCCTCGCGGAAGCATGGAAGCGGGGAGACAGAACAAAGGGGGCCGCGGGCGTCGATGCCTGACGATCGCGCCTCGAAGAGCAGGGCGTGGAGAGCTCCCGGAGGTGGCCGGATCCCGACGGTCGGGACCCCGGGTAGGATGGCGGCGAAGCTGGTGCTGGAGCCCATCTTCGAGGCGGACTTTCGTCGGGCCTCGGCTTTCGACCGAGGCGGAGCGCGACGGACGCCCTGGAGACGCTGAGGAAGCTCGGCGCAAGGGGCACAACCACGCCCGACGCCCCCCCCCCCCCCAGCCCGTGGAGGGGCGCTCGGGGGGGGGCCGGGGCCCCCCCCCCCCCCCCCCCCCCCCCCCCCCCCCCCCCCCCCCCCCCCCCCCCCCCCCCCCCCCCCCCCCCCCCCCCCCCCCCCCCCCCCCCCCCCCCCCCCCCCCCCCCCCCCCCCCCCCCCCCCCCCCCCCCCCCCCCCCCCCCCCCCAAAACCCCCCCCCCCCCCCCCCCCCCCCCCCCCCCCCCCCCCCCCCCCCCCCCCCCCCCCGGCCCCCGCCCCGCCCCGCCGCCGCCCCCCCCCCCCCCCCCCCGCCCCCGCCCCCCCCCCCCCCGGCCCCCCCCCCCCCCCCCCGGGGGGGGCGGGGGGGGGGGCCCCCCCCCGCCCCCCCCCCCCCCCCCGGGCCCCCCCCCCCCCCCCCCCCCCCCCCCCGGCGCCGCCCCCCCCCCCCGCGGGGGCCCCCCCCCCCCCGCCCCCCCCCCCCCGGGGCGGCCCCCCCCCCCGCGCGGCGGGCCCGCCCCCCCCGCCCCCCCCCCCCCCCCCCCCCCCCCCCCCCGGCCCCCCCCCCCCCCCCCCCCCCCCCCCCCCCCCCCCCCCCGCGCGGGGGGCCCCCCCCCCCCCCCCCCCCCCCCCCCCCCCCCCCCCCCCCCCCCCCCCCCCCCCCCCCCCCCCCCCCCCCCCCCCCCCCCCCCCGCGGGGGCCCCCCCCCCCGGGGGGGGGCCCCCCCCCCCCCCCCCCCCCCCCCCCCCCCCCCCCCCCCCCCCCCCCCCCCCCCCCCCCCGCCCCCCCCCCCCCCGCGGGGCCCCGCGGCGCCCCCCCCCCCCGGGAGGCCCCGGGGGCCCCCCCCCCCGGCCCGGGGGGGGCCCGGGCCCCCCCCCGCCCCCCCCCCCGCCCCCCCCCGCGGGGCCGCCCGGCCCCCCCCGGCCCAGGGCCCGCGGCCCCCCCCCCCCCCCCCCCCCCCCCCCCCCCCCCCCCCCCCCCCCGGCCGCCCCCCCCCGGGGGGCCCCCCCCGCCCCCCCCGGGCGGGGCGGGCGCCCCCCCCGGGGGGGGCCCCCCCCCGGGGGGGGGGCCGCCGGGGGGGGGCCCCCCCCCCCGCCCCCCCCGGGGGCCGGGGGCCCCCCGGCGGCGCCCCGGGGGGCCCCCCCCCCCCCCCCGGGGGGGCGCCGCGGGTCCCCCCCCGCGCCCCCCCGGGCCCGCCGGGCCCCGGCCCCCCCCGAGTCCGCGACGCTCGACCTGGGGGGCGGCTTCCTCGTGGCGCTCACGCCCGCGCCGCCCGCGCGTCCGCGCGCGACGTTGGGGCTCTCGGTCGCGAGCGTCGAGCGCTCGGCCGCGCTCCTCGAGAACCGCGGCCTCGCGCTCCGCAGCGAGGCGCACCTGGGCGCGGCCGCGACGACGTTCAGCGATCCCGACGGGAACACGCTGTTCCTCGTCGAGCGCTAGCTCGCTGGGCGGGCGTGATCTTCGAGCGAGATCACTGTGCGGCCGACGGGGCGTGGTCGGGTCGCGTCATGTGTCGCGCGCGCGCCCAGTTTGGGAAAAGTGAGGGGGCCGCGCCTCGCGTGGGGTACCGTTTCGGCGCGGGCGTCTTGCCCGCGTCACGGAGGGATCACGATGCAAGCACTCGCTGGACTCATTTCGCTCGTCGGCCTCGTCGCCTGGGTCATCACGATTATTCGTGCGTTCAAGAACGCAGGCGTGATGTGGGGGCTCCTCAGCCTCTGCGGCCCGCTCGGCTTCTACTGGGGCTGGGCGAACTCGGGCAAGCTGGACGCGGAGGCCGCGGCCAAGGGAGAGAAGCTCATGCCCCCCGCGAAGATCACGATGATCGCGTGGACGGTCGCGTGGATCCTGGGCGGCGTCGTCGGTCGGCTCGGGGCAGGCGGCTGACACCGGCCGAGCGGCGCGCCGTGTGGGCGCGCCGCTTGGATCGCGAGCTCGCTCGGACAATTGGCCGGGCTCGAGCGCGATCGAAGCGAGTCGAGCGAGATCTGCAGAGCGCGGTAGAGCGCGGTAGAGCGCGGTAGAGCGCGCGGCAGAGGAAGGGTGAGCACAGTGACTGATCCCGCCGGAGAGACTCCCGAGCTCGTGGAAATCGCCGTCCTGGGCGGCACAGGGCTCTCCTCGATGGAGGGGCTCGTGGTCGAGGAGGACCGGGCCGTGGTCACGCCGTACGGCGCGCCCTCGGACACGTTCCGTATTGGACGTCTGCGAGGCCGACGGGTCGCGTTCCTCGCGCGCCACGGCCGCCACCACACGCTCCTGCCTTCGGAGATCCCGTTCCGCGCGAACATCCACGCGCTGCGCCAGCTCGGCGTACGCTGGGTGCTCTCCGCGAGCGCCGTGGGATCGCTCCGGCGCGAGCTCGCGCCTGGGCAGTTCGTGGTCCCCCTGCAGATGCTCGACCGCACCAAGCAGCGCGACGAGCACACCTTCTTCGGGCGAGGCATCGTGGCCCACATCGGGTTCTCGAAGCCCGTCTGCGGGGTCCTCGCCGAGGTGCTCTACGCCGCCGCCCGAGACGCGGGGGCGTCCTGCACGCTCGGTGGCACGTACGTCAACATGGAGGGCCCGGCGTTCTCGACGCGGGCGGAGTCCGAGTGGCACCGGTCGCTGGGGTGCGACATCGTAGGCATGACGAACCTCGCCGAGGCGAAGCTCTGCCGCGAGGCCGAGATGAGCTACGCGACGTTCGCGATGGTGACCGACTACGACGCCTTCGGTGAGCACGCTGAGCCGGTGGAGGGCGAAGACCAAGACGTCCACGTCGGCGCGGTGGTGAAGCAGCTGCAGGCCAACGCCGCCCTCGCGCAGCGCGCGCTCGCCCTCGCCATCCAGCGGGTCCCGGTGGGCACGAGCCCGCCCGCGCACTCGGCGCTGAAGACGGCGATCCTGACGCCTCGCGCGGCCTGGCCCGAGGCTCGCGTGGCCGAGCTCGCGCCGTTCCTCGCGCGCTACGCGTGATCGATGCGGCCGTGGCGTCCCGCGCGGCGCTCGGCGGAGGCTGCGCGCGGACCTCAGAACGTGAGCTTCACCGTCATGGTGAGTCTCAGGTCGGTGGGCCTCACGGTCGTCGGGGGCTCGCTGTCGTGGAGGACGGAGAGGGTGTTGCCGAGCGAGAACGCGTCCGTGACCTTGGCGAGCGCCTCGAGCTCGACGAGCGTGCGGACGTCCTTGGGGCGAATCCATGCAGGTTGCACGTATCCCATGAGCTGCAGGAGGAGCGTCTTGTCGCGGAGCGCGGTGCGGACGCCGAGGTAGCTCGTGGAGCGGTTGACGAGCTCGGTCGAGGGATCAGGCGCGCCCGGGGCCACGTCGACGCGGTTGTATTCCAGCATGGTGCCGGTGCCCGCCCACACCTGCACGGGCTCCTCGTGCACGATCTCGAACCGCAGCCCGGTGCCGCCGAGCGTGCGCACGCGTAGGCGGAAAAACTCGTTGGTTTGAAGTTGGGCGAACAGCTCGGTGCCGAAGCGCTCTCGCCACATGGCGGTCCACCGCGCGTGCACGAGCAGCTGGTTCACGAACGCCTCGCCGCGCTCCGCCCCGAGGGGCGTGCGCTCCGCGTAGCGCGCGCTCGCCGCCACGAAGACCCGCTGCGCTGCGAAGGGCATGCCGCCGTCGGCGCGGGGCGGTCGCAGGGTCTGGAGTTGGACGCGGAGCCCGCCGCCGATGTCGATGTAGTCTACATTCCCCTTCGCCAGCCCGACGCTGAGATCAGCGGTGCCCGAGACCCCCGACTCCATCAGCTGGGGGCGCAGCGCCTCGGTGTTCACCTGGGCGGCCGCCCGAGGCGACGTGGCGAGCGCGGCGCAGGCGCTCGCGGCGCGCAGGGCGCACGCGCTGACGCGGGCGCGGAGCTGCTTGCCGCGATCGACGACCGCGCCGCGCGCGACTCCTCCGCGAGGGCGCTCCATGGGGTGACGGTACCACGGTCGCGGCGCGGGCCACCTCGGTCCACGCGCGGCTTCGACTCGATCGTGCTGCTACGGTCGTAGGGTGACGGACGCGCGCGCCATCTTCGTGGGGGACACCCAGGCGACCCTGTGGCTCGAGCGGCTGATCGGTCGCGAAGACAACTCGGACGAGCGCGCGCGGCTCCTCGACCTCGTCGCCGCGCTCGACGCCGAGGTCGCGATCTTCCTAGGGGATCTCGTGGCGCGCCAGTCGAGGACGGCCTGGCAGATCGTAGACGGGTGCCTCGCGCGCCTCCGCGCTCGCGGGGTGAGGCTCGCGGCGTGCGCGGGGAACCACGACCTGTTCCCCTTCGCGTTTCGAGGCTACGACGACCTCGCGCGCCGCGGCCTGCTTGGGCCCGCGAGCTGGCAGCGGGTGTCGCTCGGCGACGTGCGCGTGCTCGTGCTCGACACCAACCGCCGCGCGCTCGGTCCGCGGCTGTGGAGCGAGCAGGTGGTGTGGTTTCGGGCCGAGCTCGCGGACGCCGAGCGCGAGGGCTCGGTGCGCGCCGTCGTGGTCGCGAGCCACCACCCGCCGTGGACGAACAGCGCGATGACGGGGGACAGCGCGCCGCGTCTCTGCGAGCTGCTCGAGGCGTTCTACGCTGCCCCGAAGGCCCGCGCGTGGGTCAGCGGCCATGTCCACGCGTACGAGCGGTTCGCGTCGCGCGGCAAGCACCTCGTGGTCTCGGGCAGCGCCAGCGCGCCGCGGATGCGCCTGCTCACCGGGGCCCGCGCGCGGCACCCCACGCTCGCGCACGTGCCGGCGCCGAGCCCGTTCGGGTGGCTCGAGCTCACGGCCGCGGCCGGCGTGGCCACCCTCGCGCACCGAGGCTTCAGGCGCCGCCGCGCGCCCTGCGAGACCTTCGACGTCGTGACGATTTGAAGGGGCCGCGGAGGCGGGCTGGTGGTTGGTCTGGCTACCGCTTCGCCTTGACCTCGAGCAGCTCCACCACGAAGGTGAGCGTGGCGTTCGGTGGGATCGGCGCGTGACCGGCGGCGCCGTACGCGAGGCTCGGTGGGATGACCAGGCGGCGCGTGCCGCCCACGCGCATCCCCGCGAGGCCTTGGTCCCACCCTTTGATGACGTGGCCCGCGCCGAGCTCGAACTCGAACGGGGCCTCCCGCTTTCGCGAGCTGTCGAACTCCGTGCCGTCGCCCAGGGTGCCGACGTAGTGCACCTTGAGCCGGTCGCCGCTCGCGGCCATCATCCCGGTTCCCACCTTGACGTCGACCTGCGTGACGGTGGGCGCCAGGTCGCCGCCGAGGACCGCGCCGCCGATGGGCGGCGAGGGGAGGTCCTCGTCGACCGCGGTCGCCATGATCGCCGCGTACACGCCGGCGGGGCTCGTGCCGGACTTCACGAGGCGCTCGGCGTGCGCCAGCTCCTCGCGGATGATCGTCGAGAACGCCTCGGGAGGCTGCGCCCCCACGAGCGAGCGGCCGTTGATGAAGAACCTGGGCGTGCCGCTGACGTGGAGCCTCTTGGCGAGGAGCGCGTCGTCGGACGTGGCGGACCCGGACGACGACGCGGACCAGTGGGGGCGCCGCGCGACGGCGGCCATGGCCTTGGCGACGTCGAGGTTCGCCTCGCCCGCGATGCGCTTGAGGTCGTCGTCCTCGAGGCGCGGGGAGGCCATGAGGAGGTCGTGGACCTTCCAGAACCCCGCGTCGCCGCGCTGGCGGCGGGCCTCGTGCGCGAGCTCGAGCGCGGGGATCGCGCGCGAGTGGAACGGGAGCGGCTGGTCCTTCCACACGAAGCGGAGCTTGTCGCCGAACGTCTCGCGGAGCGCGGCGAGGGTCTTCTCGGCGCGCTTGCAGAACGGGCACTGGTAGTCGGAGAAGATGACGATGGTGACCGGGGCGGTGGCCGGCCCGCTCACCGGCGACGCGCCGACGGGCACGTTGTGCACGCGGGTGCTGTCTTCCGCGGGCCGCGGTGGCGGCTCGGACTTCGGCGGAGGCGCAGCGTAGTTGTCGCGCGAGAGCTCGACGTACAGGCGGTCTTTGCGGGTGCCCGCGGCCACCTTCACGGCGGCCTTCTCGAGCTCGGGGTCGATGAGCTTGCGGAAGCTCTCGATCGGCTGCGCGCCGTTGAGGCGCAGGCCGTTGACGAAGAACGTGGGCGTGCCGGTGGCACCTACGCGCTTTGCAAGATCTTGATCTTGTTGAATTTTGTACTTGCTCTGGCGCCCGTCGAGCGCGAGGGTGAAGGCGCGCTCCTCGACGCCGAGCCCCGTCGCCCAGCGGATGTACGAGGCGCGCTCGAGGGAGGTCTGGTTCTCGAACGCGAGGCGCTGAAACTCCCAGAACGCGGTCGAACCCTGCTTCTCGAAGACCACCTGCGCGGCCTCGGCGGCGGGCTGAGCGTTGGCGTGGAACGACAGCGGCTGGTTCTTCCACACGACCCGGAGCTTCGCAGGGCCGTACTCGCCCTTGAGCTGCGCGACGGTCTTCTCGGCGCGGCTGCAGAAGGGGCACTGCAGGTCCGAGAACTCGACCAGCGTGACCGGCGCGTCGCGCTCACCCCACACGGGGTCTCGCGAGGTGACCGGCACGGGGGAGTCGACGTCGCTCCAGTAGGCCAGCACGGGCGTCGGCTTGGGCGCGCGCGCGCGCTTTCGGTACGCGACGAAGCCGGCGAGGCTACCGCCCAGCGCGACGATGAGCATCCCGGCGAGGCCGAGCGCCAGCCACGGGGCGGCCGAGCTGCCCGTAGCCTGCGGCGGAGGGGGCGGCCACCCGGGCGCCGGGTGCCGAAACGGCGAGCCGGCGGCGCCGGCGGGGACGGGAGGCGCGGAGAAACCCGTGACCGGCGGCGGCGGGTACGCGGGGCTCGCGGGCACGGGGAGCGGCGCGCGGTCCGGGTTCGAGGGGCGATCCTCGGCGCTTGGGGCGAGGGCGTCGAAGGCGGCGCGGGCCTCGCGAACGCTGGCGAACCGAGCGCCGGGCTCGCGCGACACGCACCGGCGA